>JAUXNL010000044.1 GCA_030684415.1 Moraxellaceae bacterium
TGCGGCCCTCAGTGTCGAGGACCAGGCCGTCAAGGCGAACCAGTTCACCCGCGGCGATACGAAATGACGGGCGCACCGTGTCGTCGGCATGATCGACAATCACCTCCCGCGGATCGGGAGAGGCGTCCGCATAGCCCGACTGGCGTACCGTCGCGACGATCCGACCTTCGGCGGCGACAACCTCGGCGGCGCGGCCGGGCGCGCCGGGCGCCAGTTCCATAGCCTTGATCGCCTCAGTACGAGTTTCCTCGTCGGGGATAGGGCCGGTCCACTCCACCTGGGGATCTGCAAAGACGAACCTGGGCCCAGGCACGACGGCGACCACGGGGCGGGGGGGATCGGCTTCGCTGACCTCGGCCTCGACCGCATAGGCGTAGTAGCCCTCCGAGCGCAGAACGGCGACCGCATCCTCAGCCGCATCGCGGGCGCGGCGGCGGGCCTGAAACCTGTTCTCGACGGGCCGGTCGGAGACCCCGATGGCCTGGACAATGCGCTCGCGCAAATCCCCGGCGATCTCACCGCTCACATCAGCGCGTGGTTCAGCACGCGCAGAACCAGCACCGTAGACGCAGAGGGCAGCCGTGGCGACGGCTGCGAAGGCAAATCGTCCCACGCAATCCCCTTATGCCCCCGAAACACCCCTGTAGCGAGCCGGCGGGCCCCTGTCACCCCGCCGTCACCGCCCAATGAACGGGCGCCTGGCGCCCGAAAACAGACCACTGTCATTACAGGGCGACGATCACAGCCGCAGTCACTAGGCTCAACGAACGGCTTACGGTTTCGAGGACGTGGGCGTGTGGAGTGCGGCGTGGCGACAGCGCAGAGATCAGAAGAAATCGATCGGGCCATGGCCCAGGTGGCGGCTGAAACCGCAGCCAATGCAGGCGTGAAGACGCCCTATGACGAGATGCACGCCCCTGATGGGTCGGTTCGGCCGCATTTCGCCGTCATGGCGCGACGGCTGGCGGATCTGGGTCCAGGCGAGCTGGATGAACGCCAGCGGACTCTGGAGCGGTTCTTCCTGCTGCAGGGCATCACCTTCCCCGTCTATGGCGCCGAGAGCTCCACCGAGCGGATCATTCCCACCGACCTGCTGCC
>JAUXNL010000065.1 GCA_030684415.1 Moraxellaceae bacterium
AGCGTGGCCAGTACGGTAATGGCCAGAGCAAGGCCAAGAATGCCCCACTTGTACCGCATGACAACTCGCCAATACTGGCGCAGGTCGATCTCAGCCTCTTGCTCGGGGTTCATCCCCGACGCAGGCAGTGCAAACTTGTCCATGCAGGGAAAACCTCAGAAGAAGCTTTGTTCGATAGTCAGGATGTCGCCGGGGCGCAACTGTGTATCCAGAGCCGCCTGACGTGGGCGACCGAAAGGATCGTCTTCATGAATGATGAATATCTTGCTGAAAGAGGCTCGCGGTGTAAGCCCGCCCGCAAGTGAGATGGCCTTGCGCACAGTCAGACCAGGCTGATAAGGAAACCCGCCGGGCTTGTTGACCTCGCCGTTCACAAAGAACTGACGATATTCGATGATCGTGACGTAGACCTGTGGGTTGACCAGGAAGCCTGCCTTGAGTTGCTCGGTCAGATTATCCTGCAACATGCCGATGGTCATTCCCTGCGCACGAATTTCACCAAGAAGCGGGAAAGACAGCGTACCTGCGTCACTGAGGCGCACCTCAAGACTCAGCTCTTTCTCATTGAAAACGGTGACACCAAGACGATCGCCCGGCCCCAATTTGTAGTCCGACGCAACCGAAAAGGGGGCCACAACAGAAGACTGAGATGGCAAAACCAGCACAGGCTGATCCGACTGAGGCCGGACCTCTGCGCCACCACCGAACAAGCGTTCCCAAATCCCCGCCTGTACACTACTGCTAAGCCCGAAACAAACTACTACCAGCAGCCACCGCAGTGCACTTTGCATTAACAACCACCAGCAGGTCAGAGGCTGATCAGCGCGTTCAGCGAGATCACGTTGCGATCAAAAGCAAAGCCGGGTTGCGAAGAGTCACGCTCACGGTTTGAAACACCGCCACCAATCACCAACCAACGACGCATCTGGTAGTTCAAGTTGGCACTTAACACCGTTGTGTCATCTGAACGACTGCCCGTTCCTGCTTGCCGCTCATGATCTTCATTGGTCAGGCCAACTGAAACACGGCTTTCAAGGCGCTCGCTCCAGTCATGATTCCAGGCGAGAGAGTAATTTGTTGTTTCGATTGCGATTGTCGGCAGAGTGCCCTCACTGGCTCTCTGCCCGCCATTGAAAGAGAAGCGGCTACGCTCTACTGGCGCCCACTGCACACCCAGATCCCAAGTGAACTTGGACAGGCTACGTCCCGGCAGGTCGCGCTTGCTGTCACCGATACGCACTTTACCGCTCGTTTTTGCAGTGCTTTCCCATGCGACACCGACCAAGAGCCGCGTTTCTTCATAGTCCGATGTGGCGGCAGTAGCTGCACTCTCATAACTGCCCTCATCACGCTCGATGTCAAGCAGCAGCTTGGTTTTAGGCATCAAACGAAGATGCAATCCCAGCGAAGCATTCAGGTTATCGAGGTCGCGAGAGACGGCAATCGTGCTGTCGTCGTAGCGCTTTTGAGACATGCCCAAGTTGAAGTAGAGCTGGCCCGCCGCATCCTCAGCACCGTACTGAACACCGCCATGCAGACCGGTTTTCTTGTACTGGTCCGGCTCGGACATTGCCTTGATGGCAGCCAAGCCCTTGCCTTCACTCGCGCCCGTACCACGATCATCATGCAGCATCGCGTAACCCGCACCGACGTTGAAGCGCACACGGCTAGTGGGCTCGAAGTGCGCGCCCACATCAAGCTTGTGATCGACGTAGTTGTCGTTACTGTCTTCGGAGTAAATGCCTGCCGCTATGGCGTACTGGACGTGATAGTTGTTTTCACGGTCCTGAGCCATGAGGCGGAACGTAGGGCTGACGGTGACCACCATCGAATCCACTTCCTTACCCGAAGGCTGCGCATAGATATTGCTGTCATGCTTGGTCTCAACCTCGAGGGTTGGCACAAACAGGAACGGCTCAAGGTCAATACTCTGGGGATCCAAAGCCACTTTGGCAGCAGCGGACTGGACAACGAGGGCAACGGCGACAGCGACCGAAGACAGTGCAAGCTTCTTCATGATTTCCATTTCTTCCCTTGATCAGAATGACCCATAGCGCCGACTCCGTTCGGAAAGCCGTACCGCCACAGCCATACACAGCAAAAAACGTTGGGGATGCTACCACCCCACAGCGACCACGTCACTCCCGTAATAGGCTCACATTACGGGACAGTCCCCATACAGGCCGTTATACTGCGCGCCCTGCATGACATCTGTCTTACCAACACCCACAACAGCCACTTGCGAGACCCGCCATGAGCACTGATTCTGTCGTCATCCTCAATGGTGCCCGGACCCCCATGGGGGGCTTTCAGGGTGCATTGACCTCGTGCACTGCCCCGGAACTGGGCGCCGCCGCCATCCGGGAGGCGGTATCACGTGCCGGCCTCCAGTCCACCGACATCCAGGAAGTCATCATGGGCTGCGTCCTGCCGGCAGGCCTGAAGCAAGGCCCCGCCCGACAGGCGGCCCTTGATGCGGGCCTGCCAGCCTCGACCGGCTGCACCACCATCAACAAACTCTGCGGCTCCGGCATGAAGGCCACGATGCTGGCACACGACCTCATCAAGGCCGGCAGCAACAACATCATGGTCGCCGGGGGCATGGAGTCGATGACCAATGCCCCTTATGTACTCCCGAAGGTCCGTGCCGGCCTGCGCATGGGTCACGCCGAAATCAAGGACCACATGTTCCTCGATGGCCTTGAAGACGCCAAAACCGGCCGACTGATGGGCTCTTTCGCCCAAGAAACCGCCGACAAGTTCGGGCTCACCCGCGCCGACATGGACGCCTTCGCGATTGCTTCGCTGGAACGAGCCAACGCCGCGATTGCCAATGGTCATTTCAAAGCAGAAATCGTGCCGATAACGGTCAAGGACCGCAAAGGCGAGACCATTGTTGATACAGACGAGCAGCCCGGCAATGCCAATCCCGGCAAAATCCCGACGCTAAAGCCCGCATTCTCGAAAGACGGCAGCATTACCGCCGCTAATGCGAGCTCGATCTCTGACGGTGCCTCTGCCCTTGTGCTGGCCCGCGAAAGTGTAGCGACCGAAAAGGGATTACGCCCGCTGGCACGCATTGTTGGCCATGCCACGCAGTCTCAGCACCCGAGCGAGTTCACGCTGGCCCCCGTTGGCGCCATCACGAACTTGCTTGCCAAAACCGGCTGGAATACGACCGATGTTGATCTCTGGGAAATCAATGAGGCCTTTGCCATGGTGACCATGCTCGCCATGCAGGAGCACAAGATCCCCCATGAGAAGGTCAACATCTATGGTGGCGCCTGTGCTCTTGGCCATCCGATCGGCTCGACAGGCTCGCGCATCATTCTGACGCTGATTCATGCCCTGAAGCAGACTGGCGGCAAGAAAGGCATTGCCGCCCTGTGCATCGGTGGCGGCGAGGCAACAGCGGTCGCCATCGAACTGCTCTGACGACCCCTCATCCCCGACCAGTACCCAAAGCCGCTTCCGGGCGGCTTTTTCATTGAGCCTTCATTGCGCCGACCCACTCATCAGCCCCCTATCGTGACTGGCTCGTTCTGGCGTCAGCCCATGATGACTGCGTACAATCACCAGCCGTGACCAGCCAGCCACGACCAGATGGCTCCGATCACACCCCGCATAGTGACCAGACCAACCGAGGGATGCATGAACGCCACCGTCAACACCAATCCGCAGCAACGCCCATGGCTCAAGGTATACGAGGAACTTGGCATCTCCGGGGCCGCTCCGGTCGTCGAAGAGCGATCGCTGGCGGACTATATCGAGCAGCATGTTCGCGAACACGGCCGGTCTGCCGCGCTTGAATACCTGGGCATCACCGTGAGCTATGCCGAACTGGACGCCCTTGCCAACCGGCTGGCCAACGGACTGAAGGGGCTCGGCATCGTCAAGGGCGACGTTATCGGCATTCACCTGCCGAACACCCCGCAATACATCATCACGCTGGTCGCCGCCGCGAAACTGGGTGCCGCTGTCTCGGGGGTCTCCCCTTTGTTGACACCCGCCGAGGTCACTCATCAGGTCAATGATGCCGGCATCAAGGTGCTGATCAGCCTTGACCAGCTTTACAACGC
>JAUXNL010000066.1 GCA_030684415.1 Moraxellaceae bacterium
AACCGACGAACAGGGGCTGTGGAGCCGAGTTCATCGGCTCCACAGCCCCTGTTAAGGGCAACGGTTAGACTCTAGAGAGGCTTTGGTTAATTTGCAACAAACGGCAATAAAATAGACAAAAAGTGACCCCTAGAGTCACAAGAATTTAGGGGTAGTCTTGTGCTAATTGGTTCACAAATCCGCACTTAATGTGGATGGACGGCGAATATTTTAGATGAAAGGCAGTCCAGGTTAATCAGGAATTCACAAAAACGGGCATAAGAAAAGCCCGAGCTCCAAGGGAGTCGGGCTTTTTGAGAGGACTACAGCCAACGTAGTTTGCTCTTGGGGATGGCGCCGCCAAACCGGCGGACAAGCCGCTGGTAGCGCCACTTCCGGTACGCCTCGTAGAGCCAGGCGAGAACCCCGCTGGCCACGAAAACGAGCCCGAGAGAGCCCATCCAAAAGAGCATCAAGATCGCATCGTCCATGTGATCCACCATCGCAACCTCCGCTTCAAGCAACCGTTGAAAGGCAGCTGCGATGGGCCCGTGGCCGCAATCGCAGCCAGAGCCCGGTCACTATACGAGATGGGACGGTCGCCTTACCAGCGGCTCGCCAGGAGGATCATCGCCGGCCCCAGCACGGCCAGGATGACCGTCAGCGGCACCTTGAGGCGCATCTTCTTGGCCGCCATCAGGGCCACCTCGATCAGCGCGACCGCCCAGGCCATCGGCAGGGCCAGGTCCACGCGCCCGAGGGCGATCAGGACCATGGAGGCGACGACAACCGCGGTGCCGAAAATCAGGAAGGACAGGCCCGTTGTGGCCACGAAGGGGCCGCGGAACAGCGGCCGCACCCGTGCCTCCCAGGCCGCGATCCGGGGACTGGTGTTGGCCGTCATGCCCTGCCCTGCTCCTCTGCAATGCAGCGCTCGAGCGCGGCGCTGTAGAACTGCTGGTAGCGCCGATGGTTGTGCTTCTTCCGGCGGTAGGCCATGAGGGCCGGCGTCAGCACCAGGGCGACGCCGTAGGTCACGGCCGCCCACATGGCGCCGTCCACCTCCGGATTGAAGAGGTGGTTGGCCAGCAGCGTGCCGGGCAGCAGCCCCAGGGCCAGCGGCGCGAAGTAGAAATACCAGACAGTGAAGATCCGCTGTTTCAGGCGGAGCTTGAGGTCCAACTGCGCGGCAGCGTAGTGCTGCGCGAAGCGCTCGGCATCAAGGCCGGCGGAGAACGGTGCGCTGGGGGGGATAGCAGAGGCCACGGAGCGAGCATCCCTGGAAGGTGAGGACAGGGCCCGGTCCGTCGTGCTGGAGGCGGACTAGGGGAATGAATACGGCCAGCGGGCCAGTATAGCGTTCGCGGAAGTCGGGTTCGGCATCGTCGTCGGCCTCCAGCCGCCCTGCCACCTGCCACTCTCCCATCCGCCACTGGCGGGGGGAATAGTCGAGGCGGAGCCGCTGCTTGTAGAGAGCGTAGCCGGGAGCCGTCGCAAAGCTCACCAGGACGCCCTGTGCACGCCATTCCAGGTGGACCGGGAAGGCCTGTTCGACGGGCAGGAAGTCCGCATTGACCGCCGCCGGCCAGGTGGCGGCGGCGGCCGGCCCGCCCAGTAGGGCCAGCGGAACCAGCAGCCAGCGCATCAATGCGACAACCGTGCGAACACGGCTTCCCAGCCCGGCCAGTCCGAAGTGCTGGTGACACCATCCCCCAGGTTTGCCCTCTCCCACTCGGCCAGTGCGGAGCGTTCCTCGGGAGTCAGATGCTGTGCCATCTCGACCATGCGTTCGTAGGACGCCAAAACGGCTTTTTGCTCGGGGCTCATCGGGACACCCTAATTTAGGCAAAACTGCCTTTTAATTTAACCGGAAATTTTCTTCGTCGCCACTAGTTTTCGGCGCAGCGCGGTGACGGCCCATTCCGGGCAGGGACTCGCGCTATCCAAAGCCGCATCGGCCAGCCACGCGCGCACTGACCGCGGGCTGCAGGGTCGCCCGGTCTGCTTGGCAATGAGGGTCGCGGCGTCGGATTGGGTGATGCCGGCTGCATAGATCAGCCAGGCCAGCCAGGCCTGGTAGGTGTCGGGGCCCGGCTCCCCGGTGGGCTTCTCGACGGGGGTAGGCTTCCTGCCGCGCCGCTTGGGGCCGTCCGCAGCTTGGGGAGCGGTCTTGTCGGGGGGTGTCGCCATGCCTTTGCCGGATTGGAATTTAGGAGATTTCGCCACAATATCACGGACGCCATGCGCCACGCAGCGGCAGCACCCTCCCCTGCCCTGGTTCACAGCGGCGCCTGCACTACCAGGGTCAGCGAGGGCATGGCCTTGATGCCGATGGCAAGGCCGGCCATCCAGCGCACCCAGGGCGACTCTGCCCGCAACCAGAGTCACAAACAGCACAAGCCACCAAGTGTGTACCCGGCCTATGGCCGGCTCAATGCCACTGAGGGCTACTCTCCCTACCCAGTGATCCGAAGAGCCGGCTTGTCAGGTAACACGACTGCCTGGACATCCTTTCAAGAGCCCGGACTGGACCATCCGGAGAAGCGACGCCTCACCGCTTCTGCTCGCCAACGGGAAATAGAAAGCGTCCGATACAGACCAGCTTTCCTTCGTGGCGCAATTGGACCGACACGGTGGTAATCCGCCGCCCTGCCCGCACGATATTGGGAATGGCCATCAGCGTGCCCGCAAAGGCCGGGCGCAGATAATCGAACGTCAGGGTCGCGCACTCGGGTAGTACGGAATCGCCCCGCTCACACGCCAGGTGAAGCGCCGCCACCAGCTCTCCGAAGCTGGCCAGGATGCCGCCGTGGAAGGTGCGGATCAGCGGATTGCCCACGTGCTCTTCCCGGAAATCCAGGAAGTAGCGGCGCTCGCCATCGACCTCGCCTTCGCGCAGGCCCAGAAAGCTCGCATAAGGCGCCAGCGCCGGTGCGGCGGGCGGTTGCAACTCTAACGAGCTCAACGAGTCGATCTTCATTTTTCAACTCCCGCCGGCGCCAGGTGAGGACTGTCGAAGGACGGCCCCATCGTGTTGATGGCGAAGGACCCCGCTACCGTGGCAACGGGTTCGTCCTGGCCCTCAGCCAATGCCTTGCCCACGATAAAGGCGACCGTTGCCGTGGTGGCGACGCAGTCCACGACGGCTCGTATGCCCACTCCGGTCGGGATGGATCGCAGATAGTCGATACGCAGGTCGATGGTGGCGATAGGCCGCATAGACTGCAATGCAGAAAAGATGGCAAGGCCGCAGGTGGTGTCCAGCAGCGTGACGAGGGCGCCGCGATGCAGGGCGCCACGATGATCGGAGAGCCGCATCGAAAATGGCATGGCCATCTCGGCTGTCCCGTTATCGATGCGGGCGATATCGATGCCCATGGTATTGAACAGCGGATGGTGACTGCCAAAGAACAGCCTCGCCGCTTCAAAATTGATCATGCCAGAATACTCCTCGCAATTTCTGGGCGGGCGCACAGGCTCAGGTTTGCAGCGCGGCCTGTGCGTAACGGTACTCCGCGTGCTCGACAGCGGTGATGGCTGCCTCAAGCTCGGCCAGAAGAAAACGCTCGCTTTCCGACGCCGCCTTGAAGGTCAGCGCCAGCTGGGTCCAGGTTGTGGCGGACTCGCGCATCAGCGCAGCCAAGGCGGAGCTGCGGATCTCGTCATCCAGCAGGGCAAGCTCGTCCAGGAAATCCGCATACATTTTCCGGAAGCCCCCACCGCCGGTGCCCCGCCTCTCGATCAGCTGATACGCAAAGCGCGCGGTCCAACGCCAATCGGCCTCACTCGCCCACAGCGGGAGCTGTTCCCGCCAATGCCCGAGCGCAGCGATGCCGCTGCACAGTGTCCCGCTCAATAGCTGCCCGGCATTGCAGCGCACCGCCGCGCGCGCCGCTTCACGCAGGGAACCGGTCAGTTGCAGCGAGTCCGGTGAATACATATTACCCTGATGCCGGAACGGCTCCTGGCCGGAAAACCGCGCTAGCGCCAGCTTGTCGCGCGGCACCGGCAGCAACTCCGGCCGCTCGGTATCGGTGACGAAAACGTCGCCCGATGCGCGGGAGCGCCCCCAGGCCATGATCGCGTGGCCCGGAAAATGGGTACTGCTGCCGTAATACGGCAGGTGAAAGATATCCGTGAGCAACAGGGCGGGAAAGCCGGCGTCCAGGCGTTCATCAAGCGCCAGCATCGCCGCGTCGCCACTGGCGAACGTCGACCAGGTCATGGATGGCGCGAACGTCCGCAACACCCGTTCCTCGAATCCCAGCGAACGCACATGCACCATATACGGCACGGGCGCCCCGGAAGGGGCCAGATAGCTGATGCCAAGCCCGGAGCCGAGCCCGAAGCAGAAAGCCTCACTGAGTAGGATGCCATGGAACTCGAGCAGGTCCCGCAGGGCCGAACTGCCGCAATGATTGCCGGTACGATGCGTAAATCGGGGGCCGGTTTCCGGTGGTGTCAATGGGGTACTCAAATCTTTCTCATGTCTGCGTGTGTCGGAACAAGGATGCCCCGGGAGATGATTGACCAGAGAGATTCGCCGATCTCCTCCAGCGAATACTTCCCCCCTTTTTTGTACCAGGTCGCCATCCAGTTGATGGCGCCCAGGCCGATCAGACGCAGCAGGTGCGTATCGACATCCTGCCGGATGAGCCCCTGCTCCTTTAGTGCCTCCAGCATGGTGGCCCAACAACGCTCATAGCGGTCCCGCTCGCGAATCATTTCCTTGCGCGCCGCGCCGCGCAGGGAGCGCCACTCGAAGAGCAGCACGTACGTCATGTCGTCGCCGGAGAGGAGCACCTCGATATGTGCCTGCAGCGCGGCGCGTACCTGCTGCAACGGATCCTCTGTCCCGGTGGTCGCCTCGGTGATGCCGTGGATGGTCTTCTCGATGGCCACCCGCATCATGTCCACCAGAATGTCTTCCTTGGCGCGGTAGCGATAATGCAGGCTGCCCGGCAACAAGTCACAGGCCTCGGCGATCTGCCGGACGGTGGTCTTGTCGAATCCGTATTCCCGGAACAGACGGGCAGCCGTAAAAAGGACGCGCTCGCGGTCTGTGTCGGCGCGCAAGGGCTCATGGCGGGTCATAGGGTTACTCACAGGGTTAGGGGCGACAAAAGTGTTACAGCCCCCGCCGCCCAGCGCAATCCACGCTTTTCCGTCACCCCGTCACCCCGTCACCCCGTCACCCCGGGCTATTCCGGCCTGGCCACCGGAGCATCGCCAAACACCCGACGAGACGCCTCCAGGGGGTCCGCATGCCGCTCATACTCGGCCAGCCACGCACTGACCTTTTCCGGCATGCCGCTGTCCCAGGGATGAAAGCCGGGGCGGAACCAGGCCAGGTAGGGGAGCAGCAGGCGAGTCAGCATGCCGTTGGGGCCATAGAGCCGATACAGTCCGCGGGCGAGCAGCAGCGGACGGCCCGTGACCCCGTCCACCTTCAGCATGTGCCAGAGCACGCGTCCCACCACCACATGCACCAACGCGGTCCCGACAATCAGCGCCGAGGCCCGGGTGAAGTAGCCGCCGCCTGCCGCCTGCTCATAGACATCGTAGGCCACGGCCTTGTGCTCGACCTCCTCCACGCCATGCCAGAGGAACATGGCCCGCATTACCGGGTCCGCATCCCGGAACATCTCTGCCTTCCCGTCCATGAAGCCTTCACCCAGGGTCGCCGTGATGTGCTCGAACGCCGCCGTCAGGGCCAGCTGGTACTTGATGGGCAGGTGCTTCTGCGTCAGGCCGAGCAGGGACTTCATGCGGCTGATGACCTTGTCGACCTTGACGCCCTGTGCGGCCATGACGGCGTTGTAGCGATCGTGGACGATGCCGTGCTGAGCCTCCTGGCGAAAGAAGGCCTTCACATCGTCCTTCAGTTTCGGGTCCGTAATCCGGTCCTGATAGTTGCGCACCGACTGGATGAAGAAACGTTCGCCATCAGGAAAGTGTACGGAGAGCGCGTCGAAGAAGCGGGTGACGACCGGATCGCCGCCATTCCACCATACCGGAACGTCATGCACATCGAAGTGCATCTTGCGAGGAATGATGTGATCGATTCTGGCGGTCATGAGGATATCCTCCTGTTGTTAATCATTGGCGGGCGAGCCCGCGCTATGGGTGGTGGTCCAGAATGCACGCAGGGCGCGTGCCGTCATGAGAGGAGCTTCAATCATCGGCAGGTGTCCTACCCCGGGAAGGACCGTCTGTGTCGACCCCGGAATCACCTGCGCCATGGCCGCTGCCGATGAAACATCGAGCACACGATCCTGCTCGCCCCACAGCACGAGCGCCGGGATCCGGATGCGGGCGAATTCCTGCGCGGGCTCGACGTCGACCTCCAACATGTCGTGGAACAGTCGATGATTGACGTGAAAGCGATGTGCCAGCTCTGCGTGCAGCAGGGGCGCCGCCAGGGCATTCAGGCGACTCCCGCGCGACGTCACCAAGGAGATCAGCCTGGCTGTTTCGCTCAGTGTGCGGGGAATCAGTTCATTGCGCCCGCTGACAACAGCCTGCTCGAAAAGACTGGGGCGGGCGCCCGGGACGCCCGCGGCATTCATGAGCGTGACCGAGCGCAGGACCTCGGGGTGCCGCGCGGCGACAACACCTGCGATGCCGCCCCCCATCGAACTTCCCACCAGATGCACCGGTTCGCCGACATGGCGATCAATGAAGCGCGCGACACGCTCAGCTTGTGCCGCCAGGCCATAGCGCTCATTCCTGTTAAAGCCGCTTTCCCCGAAGCCGGGCAGGTCAGGAGCAATGACCCGGTAGCGGCGGCCGATCAGGGGCGCCAGCGTGAGCCAGTTTTCCTTGCTCGAACCAAAGCCATGCAAGAGCACCACCGGCTCTCCCGTACGGCGGCCACCCTCGATAAAGACCAGGCGATGATCCAGGATCCAAGCGTGCTGGCGCGCCATACCCGCGAGCGCCGGAGAGAGGCGCCGCAACGCTGTCCACACGACATCGGCGCGGGGCCGCCAGCGCCGCAGACGACGCTGGAATTCGACGGCCGCGACATCCACGATGGCGTTGCGCCGATAGGCGGCCGCCATCCCGGAAAAGCCGGCAGGTGCTTGGGGAACACTGTCATCGCGATGATGGCGGCTCGGCATTAGCTACCCCACGTCCTCAGCGCCGCCTTTTTGGCGGCATGTATTTGGTCAAACGCCCAAGTTCTGGTATTTTTACTTGGTCAAACGGCCAAATGTCAAGGGGCAGGCCTGTACCCTTGGTAGAACCATGTGAATAGCGGCTCCTGGCCTCTGCCGGGCCTGTCTTTCTGCTTCCTGCGCAGGGGACGAGTTCGTGCAGGCCAGCCCGATTCGAGTACAGAGTGAGCACAATGAACAATACTTACGACTACATCGTGGTGGGCGCCGGCTCTGCCGGCTGCGTACTGGCCAACCGGCTTAGTGCGGACGGGAAAGCGACGGTCTGCCTGATCGAGGCGGGACCGGCGGACAAATCCCCGCTCATCCACATTCCCTTCGGCATCATTGGCCTGATCCGCGAGGGGCGGCACAACTGGGGCTACAACACCGAGCCCGAACCCCACCTCGGCAACCGCCGCCTCTACTGGCCACGCGGCAAGACCCTGGGCGGCAGCAGCTCGATCAATGCAATGGTCTACATCCGCGGCAATCCCGCCGACTATGACGACTGGGCGGCAAGCGGATGCGATGGCTGGGGATGGCAGGATGTACTGCCGATCTTCCGGGACCTGGAGCATAACGAGACCTGGACAAACTCCGCCTTGCACGGCAACCGCGGCGAACTGAACGTGGCCGAGGGCCGCCACATCAATCCCCTTTCGAAAGTCTTCCTTGAGGCCGGTCGCGACTGCGGCTTACCGCTCAATCCCGACTTCAACGGCCCCGAACAGGAAGGTGTCGGCTACTATCAGGTCACCCAGAAGGACGGGATGCGCTGCAGCAGCGCAAAGGCCTTCCTGGCGTCGGTGCGCAACCGGCCGAACCTGACCGTCATGACGCAGACACAGGCGACCGGCATCGGCCTTGTCGACGGCAGGGCCGTCAGCCTCGACGTGGTGCAAAGCGGCAGCCGGCAGGTCCTGCACTGCCGGCAGGAAATCATCCTGTGCGGCGGCGCGGTCAACTCGCCGCATCTGCTGATGCTGTCCGGCGTCGGACCGCGTGAGGAACTGGAAAAGCACCACATCCCGGTCCGACATGAGCTGCCGGGGGTTGGCCAGAATCTCCAGGATCATCTGGACACCACCGTGATCATCCACGACACTACGGCGCAGTCGATCGGCCTGTCGTTGCTGGCGCTGCCCCGGCTGATTGCCGACATGTTCCGGTTCTGGTTTTCGCGGCGCGGCTTTCTGGCATCCAACGCTGCCGAAACGGGCGCCTTCATCCGCTTGCCCACAGACCCGCCCGGCCGTCCTGGACTCCAGCTGCACTTCCTCCCCTCGTATCTGCGGGACCATGGACGCCAGTTCACCCTCGGCCATGGCTGCACGATTCACGCCTGCCAGCTGCGCCCCCGCAGTCGCGGCGAAATCGGCCTGACCAGTTCCGATCCGCTTGCGCCGCCCCGCATCCAGCCCAACTATCTGTCGCATCCCGACGACGTGCAGGCGCTGCTGCAGGCAACCCGGTGGGCGCGGAGGCTGTTCCAGAGCCGGGCCTTTGCGCCTGTAAATGGCGGCGAAGACAGCCCCGGCGAGCAGGTGCAGACTGACGAGGAGATCATTGCGGACATCCGGCAACGCGCCGAAACCATCTACCACCCCGTCGGCACCTGCCGCATGGGCCGGGACACCATGGCGGTGGTGGACCCGCAACTGCGGGTGCACGGCGTGCATGGGCTGCGCGTTGCCGACGCGTCCATCATGCCCACCCTGATTGCCGGCAATACCAATGCCGCGTGCATGATGATCGGCGAGCAGTGCGCGCGGTTCATCCTGGAAGAGCGCGCTACTTCGTGACCGCATGGAGGGATCGCGCCAGTCGGTCGCCGCACAGCACGGCGACCGACTGCTCGATGGCGCGGTGCGCCGCGGCCAGCAGGACGTTGTCGACAGTGCGGCGAGGCATGTAGATCAACTCGACAATGCGGAGAATGTCCTCGGCCGGCGGAATGCCTGCTCCGTAGCCATCGATGACCAGAGAGCATCAGGCCGGGCGCTAACGCGGCGATGACTGGCTTACACTCGCGGCTTCGCTGGCTGCTTGCAGGCGGTATTGGCGTGGTGACAAATTAAACCAGCGCTTGAAGGCACGGCGAAAATTGGCGCTGTCATGGTAGTTCAGCAAGGAGGCAATCGCGTCAACTGACATCTGACTGTTGCGCAAATAGCTGCTGGCTTGTTGCGAAAGCACCTTATCGCGGATCTGCCGATAACTGCTGCCCTCTTTGAGCAGGCGACGCGCCAACGTACGTTTACTGATGAACAAAGCGGCCGCCGCTTCCTCTTCGCTCAACTCCCCTAGCGGATGCGACAGCATCATTTTCTGGATCTGGTAGCTGCAACTGGACCGGTGCGATGATACAGATGCGAGCATGGCCTCGCATTGCTGC
>JAUXNL010000078.1 GCA_030684415.1 Moraxellaceae bacterium
TGCAGAGTAATACTGTCTGCCCCCGATTCTTCAGCAACTATGGCCGCTTGGACAGGATCGGGATATCGAGTACCACGCGCCTGTCGTAAGGTCGCAACATGATCAATGTTCACCCCCAAGAATAGTGGACAACTCATGAAAATATCCTCAGCATAATCAACGCACGGTTTGGAAAAGCTCACGACTTTTGAGCGGACGACCACCAAGCAAACTGGAAATGGCGAGACGATGAATAGACTTGAGTGCACGCAGCACATCTTCGTCAAGCGAAACGCCATCTGCAATCCGCAGCAGTAGCTCTCCTGGCCACCCTCGCTCTATTGAGGTCACTCGCAAGAAACCCCGTTCGACAAAAAATGCATAACTGAAGTCAGGCTGTATCGGCTCGCCAGTACCCTCACAGCCAAAATCAATTCCAAACCCAAGCACCTCAAGCAAGTCATGCTCAAACCGACGCAACAAAGGTTCTATCATTTTACCTTCGGCAAGTAAGCCGAGAGCTTCGGCATAGACAGAGAAAAGCCCGATCTGGACCTCCTCCCGGGGAAGTAAACGGCTTAACAACTCATTCAGATAGAAACCACTAAAGAGTGGGGTACCGGTCAATTGGAGAGCAGCGCCTGCTGGCTCAATTTGACGCACAGTGCGCAACTCTCCATTTCCATGAAGATCAATCAGGAGTGGCTGAAACAGCTGGGGTTGTGTGCCGCCACCACGTCGTGCACCACGCCAGATTGCCCCCAAACGCCCCTGCTCTGCCGTAAATACATCAATCAGGCGACTGGTTTCCCGATAAGGGCGCGCATGCAGCAAATAAGCATGCATCAGACCGGGCATGCGAACTCACCTCAGTCATCGTAGCCGAGGCTTTTGAGAGCACGCTCATCATCTGACCAGCCTCCCTTTACCTTGACCCACAAAGAAAGCATCACCTTCCCACCGAACAACCTCTCCATATCGTGACGAGCCTCCATACCAATCCGCTTGAGACGCTGGCCGCCATCACCAATCACAATGGCTTTCTGTCCATCCCGTTCAACCAGAATCAGGGCGCTGATACGCTTAAGCCTTCCTTCTTGCTTGAACTCCTCAATCTCTACCGTAATTTCATACGGTAATTCATCACCCAACTGCCGCATGACTTTTTCTCGAACGGCTTCTGCCGCCAAAAACCGTGATGACCGATCGGTAATCTGGTCTTCGGCAAAGAACGGTGGTGAAAATGGGAGGCGTGCAGAGACAATTTCTTGCAAACGATCGACATTGTGGCCCTTGAGTGCAGAGACAGGAATAACCTCAACAAAGCCATATTTTTCCACGAGCTCGTTGATACGCGGCAACAACGTCTCTTTATCCACAATCGTGTCTACTTTATTGATGACCAGCATCACAGGGATGGACACCGTCTTTATTTTTTCCATGACCAGATCATCATCGGCTGTCCACTTGAGGGCATCGACAACAAAAAGAACCAGGTCCACATCCTTCAAGGCGGCTGTTGCAGCGCGATTCATATACCGATTGATCGCCTTGCGCTCCTCTCCATGGATACCGGGCGTATCGACATAAATGGTTTGCGTCAAACCCTCTGTGACAATACCAAGGATTCGATGACGGGTCGTTTGCGGCTTGCGTGAAGTAATGCTGAGCTTCTGACCCAGCACATGATTCAGCAATGTAGACTTTCCTACATTCGGACGCCCGACAATGGCAACATAACCACATCGGAAATCCGTCGGCGTTGTCGGCGACTTGCCAAAAAACTCGTTGATAATACGGTCATCAGTCATTTCGAATACCTAATAATGTAAGTGCTGCTGCTGCAGCCTCCTGCTCAGCATGGCGCCGGCTCGGACCGATGCCGGAGGTCGCTTCTGCAAGCCCGGGAGTCAGGCAGCTCACCTGAAATTGCTGATTGTGAGCATCTCCTTCCACTGCCGTCACCGTATAAACAGGCAGCTCTTGTCGACGCCCTTGCAAGTACTCCTGCAACCTGCTTTTGGAGTCCTTGATGACAGCCTCTTGCCCTACTGCATCAAACCGAGTGCCAAACCAAGAGTGGATACAAGCCGCACAAACCTTCATTTCGCCACTATCAAGATAGATGGCACCGATTAGCGCCTCCACGGTATCCGCCAAAATGGAGTCTCGCCGGAAGCCGCCACTTTTCAGCTCGCCCGGCCCCAGATGCAAGTAATTACCGAGCGCCAACTCACGTGCCACCGCCGCCAGCGTATCCTGACGCACCAGTGAGGCGCGTAACCGAGAAAGTCGGCCTTCTTTTTCTTTAGGGAACTTCTCGTAAAGAAAGTCAGCCACGACAAAGTTGAGTATGGAGTCGCCCAGAAACTCAAGGCGCTCGTTATTACGAGAACCACTGACACTGCGATGTGTCAGGGCAAGGTCCAGCCACGACGGGTCACGGAACTCGTATCCAATCGTGGCCAGAAAGCGGATCAAAACATCATTGGGTGGCTTCGTCACTACCGTATGTCTTTTCGAAGTGCACAATGATATCGACATTGGCGATCATGTTTTTACGCTCTTCATAGTCCAGAAAAACTATCAAGGAGCCACCGTCCATGCTGTAGCTGAAGTCATCAGGACTTCTGCCTGAAATCTGGTTAATGCTGAATCGCTCAGACATGCCCTTTTTGAATACCTCGACACTATTAGTTCGGCCATCGCGATACAAAGAAGAAATGATTTTATCTATTGTATAAAAATCATAATAAGCGGGACCAATCGCCGCGACTACCTTGATCATGCTGGCAGCGAGCAGCAACAGGAAAAAAACACCGGCGTACGACATGCCTGACTGCTTGTGGCGGGACTGCATATGCATCTCCTGCGTTCAGTTGATTATTATAAAGACTCAGATGATTTTACCGTTGCGATCAAACACGGGGGCATTCATGCCCGGCTTCTTGTGCATCCAGACATAAAAGGCCTGGCCAACGATATAGCGATCAGGAACAAATCCCCAGACCCGGCTGTCGCGACTGTTGTCGCGATTGTCACCCATCATGAAGTATTGGTCAGCCGGCACTTCCCACTCTCGTTCTCGCTCTGAGCTCAGAGACTCACGCCCAGCCTCATGCCGTATCAGATGCTGGGTGTCGCCATCGCGCTCACGATAGTAAAGTTCCCATGACTCTGCACCAGGAAAGGCCACTGCTTCACGAGGCAGCGGCAGGCCATTCACATGCACGCGCCCCGCCAACACCCGGATACGATCACCTGGAATGCCAATCACACGCTTGATGTAGTTCACATTTGGAGACTCCGGATAGCGAAACACCATCACGTCCCCTCTCTGCGGCTTACTAACAGGCACAAGCTCCGTGCCCAGCACCGGCAACCTGAGTCCGTACGCATACTTGTTGACCAGAATATAGTCGCCCACTTGCAGTGTGGGCAGCATCGAGCCTGAGGGAATGGTGAAGGGCTCTACCAGGAATGAGCGCAAGGCCCAAACCACAAACAGCACCGGGAAGAAAGAATGCGCATACTCCACCACTATGGGCTCGCGCATCTCACCCTCATACACGGCCTCCAAGGCAGTCTCCGGTAACTCTCCTACACTTTCCGCCTTGGCACGGGCAACCGCAGCAACGGCACGACGTCGCCGCCCAGGCTTCATGACAAGCAAGTCGAAGCCCCAAATGGCGCCCGTGACCAGTACGGCTACCGTCAAAATCAACGCAAAATCCAGATCCATTACTATTTCTCAGTCAAAGGCCAACCCGCTCAACCTAACCCAAAGCATGGTAAGCGGCTTTACTTGTCCACTTTGAGCACCGCAAGGAAAGCCTCCTGCGGAATCTCCACTCGGCCCACTTGCTTCATCCGCTTCTTACCCTCTTTCTGCTTTTCCAACAGCTTCTTTTTACGCGACACATCACCGCCATAGCATTTGGCCAGCACATCCTTGCGCATTGCCTTTACCGTCTGGCGCGCCACCACCTGATTCCCGATGGCCGCCTGAATGGCCACATCAAACATTTGCCGAGGAATAAGCTCCTTCATCTTTTCGGTAATGGCATTGCCGCGATAACGCGCATTATCCACATGGCAGATCATGGCAAGCGCATCAACACGCTCGCCATTGATCAGAATATCCACACGCACCAGTTTGGCTGGCTCGAAGCGGTTAAAGCTGTAATCCAGCGACGCATACCCACGCGAAGCCGACTTCAACCTGTCAAAGAAATCCAGCACCACTTCTCCCATCGGAATGTCATACGTGACGGCGACCTGCTTGCCATGGAAGAGCATGTTTTTCTGGATACCACGGCGATCCTGAGCCAGCTTGATGACATCGCCCAGATACTCGGGCGGGACCAGGATATGGCACTCGGCAATCGGCTCGCGAAACTCTTCAACAGAGCCAATATCCGGTAACCGGGAGGGATTGTCGACGTAAACGGTCTCACCGTTTTTCTTGACAATCTCATAGATGACCGTCGGTGCTGTTGTCAGAAGATCGAGGTTGTACTCTCTCTCCAGACGTTCCTGCACAATCTCCATGTGCAGCATGCCGAGAAAGCCGCAGCGGAACCCGAAGCCCAACGCATCTGAAGACTCCGGCTCATAGAAGAGCGCCGAATCATTCAGCTTGAGCTTGGACAATGCATCGCGAAATGGCTCGTAATCCTCTGACGAAATCGGAAAAAGCCCCGCATACACCTGTGGCTTCACTTTTTTGAAACCAGGCAGCATGTCGACATTCGGCGTGGTCGACAGCGTCAGCGTATCGCCCACAGGGGCGCCAAAAATATCCTTGATGCCGGCAATCACAAAACCGACTTCACCCGCCTCCAGAATGCCGGTTTCCTGATGCTTGGGATTAAAAACACCAACACTCGTGACAAGATGGGCCTGCCCCGTGCTCTTTACCAGAATCTTGTCGCCCTTTTTCACTCGCCCATTTTTGATACGAACCAGTGAGACCACCCCAAGATAATTATCGAACCAGGAGTCGATGATCAGCGCTTGTAACGGAGCCTCGCGATCACCCACAGGGCCGGGTATCCGCTCAACAAGCGCATCCAGCAACTCCGGAACACCCAGGCCGGTCTTGGCCGACACCTGACAAGCATCGGTTGCCTCGACACCAATCACCTCTTCAATCTCGGTGCAGACC
>JAUXNL010000306.1 GCA_030684415.1 Moraxellaceae bacterium
GGCGCCCCCCCTTTCGCGGCTAAAGCCGCTCCTACAGGGGACAGCTCCCACAGGGTTAGTTCCTGAGGGATCAGACTCCACTGGGTTAGTTACAGCAGGAGTCAGTTTCTACAGATACGCAGGAGTCTTTTGTCACAGGAGCGGTGGTGCTGCGCATACAGACTCCTGTGGCAACAGAGGTGGTACAGGGATGCTGGTGATGGCAGTGGTGTGGGAGCGGCTTTAGCCGCGAAGCGAAAGGGGCAAATAACCCTCGCTCAGCGGCATGGCCACCACCCCTTCGCGGCCAGAGCCGGTTCAGGCAGCCGGCTTGTCACCCACAAAGGGTTCCAGCAGCGGACGGGCGCGAATCTGTGCATCGATCACGGTCATGAAGGTGTAGGCGCCCATCAGCTTGCGGCTGAGGAACATCAACTCCTTTGGCGGCACCGAGAAGTTTTTGCTCGCGGCGGATTTGGCGGCCATGGTGGTCGCACGCAAATGCAGCTTGCTGCGCGCCCAGCAGTAGTCGCCCGTTGCGTTCAGCACTTCAGGTGGTACTTCGCTGAGGTCGGAGAAGGGCTCGATCGCCAGGAAGAACAGATCGACGATGCCCTCGCGCGTGGATTCGCTCATGTTATCGAAGAAGCCGAAGCCTTTCATCGAGCGTAGCATCGCCTCGCGATCCTTGTGGAAGGCCGCGCGGGTCAGGCCGCGTGCCAGCGCCATCAGGTCGTCCGGGAAATCTCGCACAGCGCCGAAGTCGAGCAGGATGATGCGGTCGGGCTCACCTTCCTTATCGGCCAGGCGTACGAGGTAATTGCCGAAGTTGGGGTCGGTTTGCACCTCGCTCCACTCGAAGACTTCACGCACACAGATGTCGAGCGCCGCCATGGCGAGCTTGTTGCGACGTTCCTGCGGTAGCCCGAGGATGATGGGGCTGTTGATGGGTACGCCGCGCTCGAAGCTCATGCAGAGCACGGTGGCGGTGCAGTATTCCGGGTAGATGCGTGGTACGGCGTAGCGCGAGTCGTTCTTCAGATAGGAATGGAAGAGGCGGGTGGTTTCCATTTCCTGTGGGTAATTCACTTCGCGGTGCATCATGTTGCGCACCTCGCTCAGCCACTCCTCGAATTCGCGCGTGATCGGCACGGCCTTGGTCAGGCGCAGCATCTGGGTGACGAGATTGAGATCGGCGTCGATGGCCTGGGCCACGCCAGGGTATTGCACCTTGAGCACCAGCTCGGCGCCGTCACTCTTGCGGCGGGCGCGGTGGACCTGCGCCAGCGAGGCCGCGCCCAGTGGTTCGTGGTCGATCTCAAGCTCGGCAAAACGCTTTTCGCCAAGCTGCTCACGGATGACGGATTCCATGGTCGACCAGGCCAGCGCCGTGGTGTCGTCGTTGAGCTGATGCAGGGCATAGGTGATTTCGTCGGGCAGGAAATGCTCGCCATACAGCGCCATCATCTGCCCGATCTTGACCACCGAACCCTTGAGCTTGCCCAGTTCGCGCACCAGGTATTGCGCCTGCTCTGCCATGGCACGGCGGCGCTTTTCCTCGCGTTCGCCGGGGCTGGCGAACATGGAGCCCGCGGCCCCGCCGGCGAGGCGGGCGCCGGCAATGAAGCCGGCCTTGGCGAGGGAAAAGCGGCGCTCGAAGGCTCCGGTCTTGAGGCGCTTCATCTGGTAGGGGTGATCACTCATCGGGGAATCCGGTGGGGCCAAGAAAGTCGCCATTCTACCTGACCGAGGCCTGAATGCCTTGGCTGGATAACGCAGGCCGGACTGACAGCGGATACTGCCGGTGACGGCGCAAGCGGTTATCATGCCGCTCCCTACATGACGGATGTCTGCTCATGGCCCGACCACTGCCTGATCCCATGGATTTCACTCCGCCCCCGCTGGCCCGGCTCCAGCGTTCGCTGTGGTTGCAGCGGCAGTGGTTTGATCCGCAGTTTTTCGGGCTGGAAAACCTCGATCCGGCGCGCCCGGCGCTTTATGTCGGTAACCACACGATTTACGGCGTGCTCGACGGCCCGCTCATGGTGCTGGGCATGTACGAAAAGACCGGCATTTTTTGCCGCTCGCTGGGTGACCACTTCCATTTCAAGGTGCCGGGCTGGCGCGAAATGCTGCTGCAAGGGGGCGCTGTGCACGGGACCCCGGAGGTTTGCACGCAGCTCATGAATGGCCGCCAGCACATCATTGTCTACCCGGGCGGTGCCCGCGAGGTGATGAAGAACGAAGGCGAGCAGTACCGTCTGGTATGGAAGCGCCGCACCGGGTTCGCGCGCATGGCCATGCAGCATGGCTACGACATCATTCCGTTTGCAGCGCTGGGTGCCGACGATGCCTACCGCATCCGTTACGACAGCATGCGCTTCCGTGAGAGCCTGCTCGGCAAAGTCGCCCAGAAAAGCGGCCTGATGGAGCGATTTTTCCGTGGGGGCGACACGCTGGGGCCGCTGGTGAGTGGTGTGGCGGGCACGCCGCTTCCGCGGCCGGAGAAAATGTATTTCATGTTTGGTGAGCGTATTCCCACGGCGCCGCTGCAGGCGGCGTTCCATAATCCTGAGGCGCAGTGGCAGGTGCGGCGTGAGGTGGAGGCGGCGATTTATCGGCAGATGGATGAGTTGTTTGCGATTCGGGCGAAGGATACGGATTGGCCGTGGTGGCGGCGGAAGTTGATTGCCCGGCATGGGCAGGAGTGATGGGGTGTTGTTTGGCGTGGCGTGGCGTGGCGTGGCGTGGCGTCATGGCATGGCTTGTGGTGGTGGGGTGATGTAGTGGCTTTGCTTGTGTAGGGCTTTGTGTGGGTGGTGGTTGATGGAAGCCGTTTGCCTTTTTTTAGGGTGGGCGGTTTTTTTTTGCGTGGCGTTTGGGGGGGGCTTTGCCAGGTTGGTGTGCTGTGCTGGTGGGGTATGGCGGCGTGGTGTGATTGTGTGGCTCGCTGCGCTTGGCTGAACTTCGTTGTTTCTCTGCGAGTGAGGTGCGCCTCGCCGGCGAGGCCCAGAGGGGCCGCTTCGCGGCGGCCCCTCTGGACTCCCCGCGCGCCCCGGTTCGGGAGCCCCGCTGCGCGGGGTGCCCTGTGCTGCTCGTCCGTCAGCGGGGGCTGCGGAACTCGCCTTTGCTGGGCAAAGACTCAGACAGTCCTCGCCCTTGATCCGCTGCCGGACTCCGCTGCTCGGCTCCCTCTCATGGGGAATCCAGAGCAAAAGCACGCGTCGCTGCGCTCGCTGAAATCAAACCTGAAAAGCTGAAAGAGGCTCTGGATTCACTCACTTCTGTTGCCCCAGCTACGGC
>JAUXNL010000101.1 GCA_030684415.1 Moraxellaceae bacterium
TTCATGACCCTGAAGCGCCATGGCCGCATCATTGATGTCATCTGGTTCCAGCACAGCCCGGAATATGCGCGCTCCATCATGGAGGCCGCTGACGCCATCGACGATGCCGCGCTCAAGGAAGTACTGGCCTCAGTCCGCGAAAGTTTTGCCGACCATCTGGCGCCTGCCACTGTCACCGTACTCAGCGTGGTAACGCCCGCCCCCAGCGACGTGCAAGCAAGCACAGCGGTCGACACACCTGATGCCGGGGAAGGTGCCGGGCAAGATGACATGCCGGTCCTGAATATTCCCATCCCGCAAATTGATCCGCGCCGCTATATCGGCGGCCTGCGCTAGCACGCGACCGAATGACAGTACTGTCGCCCCGCAAAAACGGGGCATGAGTCCGTCATGAAACCCGTGTTGGCTTTCCGGGCGTACGGCATCTCCACCTGAAAACGGGTTGTCGCTGCATCGTGCCGTCCGTGAAGACAACGGCACCCGTATCATTCAGGCGGCCGGCGCCGATATCGCAGCAACTCGATGCCAACGGCATTGCGCAGCACCAGCGCATCCGCCTCAAGGCGTAGCTGCTGTGTGCTTTCGAGCGCGAACAGCAAATCACGTTCGAAAGCAGCGCGCGCAGGCGTGCAGTCCATGGATTTGTGATCGGGGGCGAGACGCAATTGCGGCCCTTCCGGCAGGTAATACCCGCTCAGTTCGTTGCAGGCGAGAAAACCGCTGAGCCGGTGGCCATTGGTATGCAACTGCAAACGGACCGGCAACAAGCCAGCGGGCGGCTGCCAGGCCTCGCCACGAAAACCGGTCATCTCCCAAGCCGGGCCGATGGCGCCGCGCCAGGGTGCTGCGGCACATCCCAGCAGCAGCGCAGAGCACAGTGCACAGGCGGCCAGCGCGGCGCCTCGCTTTGCCATGTGCGTCGGCACTCGCCAGCAGATTTGCCTCACTACTCGCCTGTCACTCATCTGTCCGCTGCTCATCAAGTCAGGGCGCGCTAGTATCCGTCAGCCGCCCCGTCGGGGCACCCCGTGCTCCCAGATGATAACGGCCCACAAGACCGGCCTTCATGACGCTCAGTCGTGACGGCCCTCGAGACAAGGAGATCCTCATGCGCACACTCAGGTTCCGCGCCCTTCCCGCCATGCTGGCATTGCTGGCTGGCTTGCTCGCCCTGCCGGCCAACGCCGCCGTGCAAACCCGCGAAATCGATTACAAGGCCGCCGACGGCAGCACGCTCAAGGGCTATTTCGCCTATGACGATGCGGTGAAGAAAAAACGCCCGGGCGTGCTGGTCGTGCACGAGTGGTGGGGGCTTAACGATTACGCCCGGCGCCGTGCCCGTGAGCTGGCCGCACTAGGCTACGCTGCGCTGGCCGTGGACATGTATGGCGAGGGCCAGACCGCCGACAACCCCAAAGACGCTGGCCACCTGATGCACAGCGTCATCGACAACCCCGAAACCCAACGTGCCCGCTCCCTGGCCGGGCTTGAGCTGCTGCGCCAGCAGCCCGAGGTAGACCCGAAGCGCATTGCCGGCATCGGCTACTGCTTCGGCGGCAAGATGGTGCTCGACATGGCCCGCCAAGGCATGGATCTCGCGGGCGTGGTGAGTTTCCACGGCGCACTGGCCACCGCCACCCGGGCCGAAAAAGGCAAGATCAAGGCGCGCGTGCTGGTGCTCAATGGCGAGGCCGATGGCTTCATCCCGCAGACCGACATCGACGCGCTGAAGCAAGAAATGAAAACGGCGGGGGCCGACTTCCAGTTCGTGAGCTATCCCGGCGCCAAGCATGTCTTTACCAATAGCGATGCGGCGCGTCTAGCCGCCGAGCATGGCATGGACATCGCCTACGACCCGGCGGCCGACAAGGACTCCTGGCAGCGCATGCAGGTGTTTTTCAGTGAGCTGTTTGCCCCCAGCCGCAGCGGCGGCTCGAAAGGCTATTAACAGCTTGCTGTTTCCCGGCCAGGGATGGCCGGGTCGCGAATCCATCACGCTGGCGTGATGGATTCAGCATGGAGCGATTCCGGACATGTACCGGAATCACGGGCTGAAAAAGCTCGGGATGGGCGCTTTCCAGCAAGCCATTACGGCACTGGGCCGCGGTGTTTGCCCGGGCGGCAGGCACAGCGGCCCAAGCGGCGCCGGCGGCAGTAGGCACGCCGCTGGCCGCCCTTATACTGTGACGCATGCACGCTTTCCGCTTTTTACATCCCGGTTTTTTCCGCCACCTGCCGTCCCGGCTGCTGCTGGCTTTGCTGCTGTGGCTGTTTGCGTTGGGCACACAAGCCGCCACCATCACCCAGAGCTTCATGACCAACTCGGCGCCGGGCTGGGTATTCGGTGGTTCGGCCATCCTGACCTCTGGCGGCGCTGATCCGGCCAACAACGGCTGGCTCCGGCTCACGTCGGCCACCACCAATCAGGCCGGCTTTGCCTACTACAACACGGCCTACACCACCGCCAACGGCTTCCTGATCGAGTTCGACTACGGCAGTTGGGGCGGCACCAGCGCCGACGGCTTCACCCTCTTCTTGTTCGATGGCGCTACGCCCACGTTCAACATCGGCGACTTCGGCGGCTCACTGGGTTATGCCAACGGCTGCAGCCCGGCGCCCGGCCTGTCGCGCGCCTATATCGGCATTGCCTTCGACGAGTACGGCAACTTCACCAACCCGGCCGACCGCTGTAAAAACGGCGGCCCCGGCCAGCGCGCCAACTCCGTCACCCTGCGCGGCGAAGGTAACGGCGTCGACAACGGCACCAACTACGCCTACCTCACCCATAACCAACTGCCAGTGGCGACACAGCGCATCGACTGCCCGAACAGTGTCGCCGGCTGCACCAGCGCCACGGTGCGCCCGACCACGGCTGTTTATTCACGCCGTGTGCGTGTGCTGATGTACCCGAGCGGCGGCTCATACGTCGTGCAGGTGGAAATGCAGTTTGTGGATGGCGACCCTTACGACACCGTCATCAGCACCTACACCCTGCCGACACCGATTTACCCGACACTGAAAATCGGCTTCGCCGGCGCCACCGGCGGCTCGACCAACAATCACGAATTGCGCAATCTCACCATCGATGTGTTCGATGCGCTCGCCGACAAACAGGCCACCGGCGGCTTCAACGGCACCCTGTTCGCCGGCAGCCAGATTCCCTACCAGGTCAACGTGACCAACAACGGCTTCAACACCGAAACCGGCCCCATCACCGTGTCGTCCACGCTCCCGGCTTCGCTGGGCTACGCCGGCTTCGTGCCCAGTGGCAGTTGGAGCTGCAGCAATGCCGGGCAACTCGTGACCTGCACACATCCCGGGCCGCTGGGGGTCGGCGCCTCGCTGGCACAACTCACGCTCAACCTGAATATCGCGCCGGCAGCGGCCGGCACCACAATCACCAACAATGCCACCGTCAGCGGCGCTGTGTTTGACCACATCAGCTCGAACAACACCGTGACCTCGTCACGGTTTGTGTACGGCGCCAGTGCGAGCGGGGTGAAAAGCCTCTACATGTATTTCAACTCCGCGGGCGGCGGCAATGCCAATACCTTAAGGCGCATCGTGCCGGCCTCCGATTCGCTGTCCGGCGACATCGCACAAAACGCCTATACCCCGTGGATGCCGCTCACCCCAGCTACTGTGCGCCCGCTTACCATCAGCGCCGGCACCATCCAGATTCCGGTCTGCCTCGCGCGAACCGGTAGTGGCACACTGAACCGTAATGTGCGAGTGGAGCTGGCCACCGTCGGCAGCACGGTGACAACCCTCGGCGCACAAACCATCAGCAATGCCTTCACGCCCAACGATGCCGCCTGGCGCACCATCACCTTCACGATTCCGATTGCCGCGGCGGTCAATCTGGCGGCCGGCACGCAAATCCGCGTCCGCCTGCAAAACCTGTCGACTTCTTCGACGCGCCTGATTGCCGCGCGCTCGTTTGTGGCCGCCTGCGGCACTGGCTACTCGCGTGCCGACATCACCACCAGCACCGTGATCAATGTGGACTCCGTAGGCGTGTATTCGGCGGCCTACCCCGGCGGCACACTGGTGTCGTCGTTCGTGTACGACAACGGCACCACGCTCTGGCTGCGCAGCGTGGTGAGCGACCCCTTCGGCAGCTTCGACATTACCGGCGCGGACTACCGCCTGTTCGACAGCAGCAACACGCAAGTGGGCGGGACGGTGGCCCTGACGCAGGTGAACGACAACGTCGCCGCCGGCCAACGCACTTACCAGACCAGCTTTGTCACACCCACCTGGACCGGCAGCACCTATTCGCTGCAAGTCACCGGCAAAGAAGGCACCGAAGGCACAGTGACGCATGTCAGTGCCGGCAGCCTGCAGGTTCGCCCCCTGCCGCCGATGCTGTCCGTCACCAAGCTCGCTAGCCAAAGTAATGCGGCACCGGGCACCGACATCACCTACACCGTGCAGATGAGCAACACCGGCACCGGCAACGCCATCGACGTGATCCTGGCGGACGACACCTCGCCGTTCACGGCCTTCAAACTCGACACCTATGGCGCGGGCGTGCATATCCAGTTTGTCGATGGCTCGCCGGCGTCCGGCCTCACCATGGGCATCCCGCAGTACTCGAATGACAACGGCAGCACGTTCACCTACACGCCCACCTCGGGCGGCGGTGGCGCGTCCGTCGGCTACGATGCGAACGTGACCAACATCCGCATTCCGCTCTCGGGCAGCATGCCGCCCACCCGTAATTTTTCGGTCAATTACGCCCTGCGCATCCGCTAGCACGCCGCCGAATAGCGAATGCACGACTGAATCCCCTGAACAACAGGTGCTTCGTCGCCCCCTGGCGCTGAAAGGGCACTTCCTGTGGCGCGAAGCGGGGATCCAACGTGCAGTCGGAATGGCTTAGCGGGTATGCACTCGTCGTCCCCGCGCAGGCGGGGACCCAGTGTCTTCTCCCCTCTTGTGGCCAGCCCCGTAATCGGAATACGGTTTTTCAGAGCCTTCCCGCTAGGAACGTTTATGACGGCGGCTAGAACCACCGCGTCAATCTGCGCCGTTACCCTGCGCGCGCAAGCTGCTAGCATCGCGGGCATTGCCACGGAGCCCGATGTCATGTCCAGGAAGCCCCACCCGAAAGCCAGCGCCTTGCTCGACGCCCATGTCGCCTTCATCACCGAGCAGCTCACCGGCAAATCCCTGCAGGCCCTGATCGAGGAAGAAGTTGACCTCATCCTGGCTGACGCCGAAAAAATCACGCTGAACGAAGCCGTTACCCGCGACATGATCAAGGACACGGCGCGTGGCTATGCCGTGGAACTGGAGTTGTCCGGCGCAATTCCGGAGCTGGTGGGCGACATTGCACGCGCGCTGTACAACCACCCGGTGCACCAACTCACCACCTTGGGCGACTTGCTGCCCGATCACCTCTTCGAGGAATTTCTCGACAAGGTGCTGGAGTTGCGCGAAGTGCGCGAGCGCCTGATTCACGAAGCCGTCGCCAATCCGGTGTATGCCGCACTGGCCTCCGACGTGCTCGTCGAGGGCCTGCGCGACTATGCCCGCCAAGGGCGAGCGTTTGCGCGGCAGTTGCCGGGCGCTGATCGTGCGGCACGGCTCGGACAATCCCTGCTCGGCACCGCGCTGCCCATGCTCGAAGAAACCCTGGAAGAAAACGCGCGCAAATTCACCACGCGCACGCTGGAGTCGGTGTTGCAGCGCAGCGAGCACTTTTTGCTGCACCAGTTTGGCGAAGACCGGCTGCGCATGATTGCCCTGGAAATATGGGACGTACTGCGCGACAAGCCGGTCTCCACCTTCAAGCGCAACATCAGCAGCCTCGACATGGAGGAGTTTTTTGTCATCGGCTACGAAACCTGGCGCGAAATCCGCACCACGCCGTTTTATGGCGTGCTGATCGATGCCGGCGTTGATGCCTTTTTCGACAAATACGGCGACAGCAGCTTGAGCGAGCTCCTGCAAGAGATGGGCATCGACCGCGAGATCATCCTGCGCGACGCCATGCGCTTTGCGCCGCCGGTGTTGAAGATGCTGAAAAAGAAAAAACTGCTGGAGCCGGTCATCCGGCGCAATCTGGAAAAGTTCTACCGCTCGGCCGCCGTCAGCAAGATTCTCGACAGCGATTAACAGCTTGCTGAAAAACGCCCATCCGGGCTTTTTCAGCCCGCAATGTAGGCACATGTCCGGATTCGCTCTACGCCGAATCAATCACTTGGACGTGATTGATTCACGACCCGGCCCGCCGCCTCAGCCGCGTGCGAAATGCGCAGCCAGATTGGCCAGCGCCCGCCCGGATTCGGCCTGCACTTTTTTCCACATGAAAAGGTTGTTGGCCAAACGCAGCAGGCGCGGGCGAATCACGTATTCGAGCGTGCGGGTAAACTGCGTGCCGCCTGCTACGGGCGCAAATTCATAGGTCAGGCGCACCGTACTGCCATCCGCCATATAGGCCGATGCGCGCCAGCGTTCGCCCGGACGGCTTTCTTCCACCAGCCAGGTGAGATGGCGCACAAAGCCGGCCGAGCGCACGTCTTCTTCAAAGCGGCGTCCCGCCACCAGCGACTCGTCCGCGATGTCATGAGCGCCCAGCGAGGCCGGATGCCACTCTTTCCAGCGCGCGGGCCGGGTCACATAGTCATAGACAGCAGCTGGCGGTGCCGACATGGCGGCGGACAGAACGATGACGGTCATGCAGGAATACTCGCGGGGCTTGCACTGCCCGCGAGCCTAATGCAGCCTGCATCGCCATCACAACCTGCGCCTGCGCCTTCTGGCCTCGTTCGACTGTTTTGCGGCCCGGCACGCCATGGCCGGCCAGCGCGACGCCGCTTAGTGTCCTGCCTTGCTGTCGTGCCGCACCGTCGGCCATGCCCATCTGATCCGGAGACTCCATGCCCACGCTGATTACCCGTGCCATCAAGGCCGGTGCCCGCCTCACCATCAAGCACAACCCGAAAACGCCGGAAGGCCTGGTGCGCCACCTGCGCCTGACCATGGGCAACCCGCCCGTGCCGCCGATACTGCCGCGTGGTGCGCGAGTCGAAAAACTCGATGAAGACGGCCTGCGCGGTGACTGGATCCGGGTGAAAAAGCCGGGCCAGGTCATTCTGTATCTGCACGGCGGCGGCTATGTCTGCGGCAAGCCCAAGACCTACCACAATCTGTGCAGCCGGCTGGCGGTGGCGCTGGACGCCGACGTTTGCCTGCCGGCTTACCGCCTGGCGCCTGAGCATGCTTTTCCGGCGGCTGTGGATGACGCCACTACCGCGTATGAGCTGCTGCTGAAAAAAGGCTGGATGCCGCGCCAGATTACGGTCATGGGCGACTCTGCTGGCGCCGGCCTGGCGCTGGGCATGCTGCTGTCGCTGCGCGATGCAGGGCGCCCCATGCCCAAATGCGCCGTGCTGTATTCGCCCTATGCCGACGTCACCATGGCCTCGCCCAGCCGGCGCTACAACGATGCCAGCGATGCCATGCTGTCGTACCGGATGCTGGAGGTCGGTATGGCGCAGTATGTGCAAAACGGGGATTACGAAAATCCGTATGCCTCGCCGGTTTATGGTGAGTACAGCGGTCTTCCGCCGCTGCTGATGACGGTCTGTGAAGAGGAAATCTTCCGTGATGACACTTATCGCGTGGCGGAAAAGGCGCGGGCGGCAGGGGTGGAGGTGGTGATCTTGTCGCGGCCGGATACTTTGCATGTGTGGCCGGTTTTTGTGCCGGTGATGCCGGAGGCGCGTGAGGATTTTCAGAAAACGGTGCGGTTTATTGCGTCGGCGGGGCGGTAGCTGATCTGATCGTCTTGCGTGAGCTGGCGATTGGGTGGGGCTGGTGGTGTTGGCCACGGGCGGGGTGTGCGGGGGCTGGGGCGTTGCTTGCCGGCGGCCCGGGAGTGCGGGGATTTGGGGGGTATCTCGCCTTACGGTGAGGTGCTTCGACGGGGTTGCTTCTGTTGCTTTGCTGCGCTGGCGGTGCGCCGGCGGCGGGCCTTCTTTCTTTGCGCCGCAAAGAAAGAAGCAAAGAAAGCGGCCCCCTGCGGGGGTGCTGATCGAACGGGGTTCTGTGCCGTGGCGGAGCTTGATGCGTGCAGGCTCGGCAGGCTGGGGGCACTACCGGTAGTTCAGTGGCTCGCGGAGCTGTGATGGGGGCTTCGGGGTTGGGCGTGCTGCGGCTGGGTGGCCGCAGGAGTGAGTTGGGGTGGAGGGCGAGGTGGCCTTCGGCCTACCCGCTGGGTCAGACGATGGCGGCTTTGCCGACGGCGGCAAAGCCGAAGTGTTTGATGAGCTTGTCCTGGATGACTTTGCGGACGGCGCGGACTTCGAGCTCGGAGTGCCGGCCGATGCGGTTGAGCACGATGCGGTGCAAGTGCAGCATGGGGCGGGTCTGGTCGAACTCGCGCAAGTCGCCTTTGGCCAGTACGGGCAGGAAGGGCACGTCGGTACCGAGCTTGGTCTGGATGAAATTGAGGCCGACCGCGAGCGGCATGGCGCGCTGCCGACCCCCACTCATGGGCACGAGCAACTGCAGGTTGCCTTGCGAGTCCGGCGTGATGAACAGACTGGTCTTGACCACGGACTCTTCAAGAATGTTGTTGAAGGTGTCGTGGAAGGCATGCGGGTTGGGCAGGATGATGAGTTTGCGACGGTCATCATCGGGCACGATGATTTCGTAATTGGTGTAGAGCTGCATTACCGGCGGCGAATACACACAGAGCGACTGCTGGAAGCGCATGGCAAACCGGGTCGCACGATCGTGGTCTGACAGCCGCGTCAGGTCCCAGACCAGATCTTCACTGTGCATCATGTCGCTCATACTGCCCCTCCAGAACGCGATATCGTGTCACTGCCCAAGACGCACCGCTTGTAGCAGCCGACGCGCTCGACCGACTTTGCGATGAAGCGACGCAACTATATTGCGAGCATGCAGATAACGGCAATGCTAATAATGATTCATTATATGCCGCGAAGTGCGTCACTCTGGCAAATGCGCCAACTCAGCAGGTCAATTCGGCCCACACGACCCGACAGGGATGCGGTAAGGTCGGAGCCCTGCAACACGCCACGTCAATAACAAGAACCGATCCGAAGGAGTCTCACATGCATCCCAAGGCCAACGCCCTGCTTGATGCCCATACCCGCCACATGCTCGCCCGTCTCAGCAGCGAACTCGATACGCTGCTCGCTGATGAAACCGCTGCCCTCTGCGCCTGGGCTGGCTCACGTCCGGTCACCGCCATCACTGACGAAGTGCGTGTACGCGATTTCCTGCTGCGCAATGTCTTCGACATCACGCCCAGCGATGCGCTGCTGGCACAAATCGGCACGCTGGCCACGAAAGCCCTGCAAAGCCCGCTCAACAAAACCACCAAGCTGGAAGAGCTGCTCAATGTGCGCGAGTACGACCTCATCGTCGACCGCGTGATCGAGCTGGAAGACCTGCGCCGCCAGATAGTTCGGGCCGTGATGCAAAACCCGTCGGTAACCCAGCTCATTTCCGATCTGGTGTACAACGGCGTGAAGAATTACCTGATGGAAGACGGTGGCATTGCCAAGAAAGTGCCGGGCATGTCGTCACTGATGAAAATGGGCAAGGGCATGATGGAGCGTGTGGGCGCCGATGATGCGCTCGAAGGCGCCCTCAAGAGCTATGTAAAGCGCAACACGCGCGCCACCATGGAGCTGAGCGAGCGGCTGGTGGAAAAAGCGCTGGAAACCCCGAAGCTGAAAGCCGTGGCGCGCCAGTTCTGGCAGCAGATCAAAGGCGAGCACCTGTACCGCGTCACCCGTTTTGTGGGCAAGGATGATGTGGACGATGTCATCACCATCGGCAACACCCTCTGGAACCACTTCCGCCAGACTACCTATGCCCGCGAACTGCTGAACGAGCTGGTGCATGCCTGGTTCGAGCAGTGGGGCGAGCAGCCCATCATGCAGGTGCTGAACGATATCGGCCTGTCGCAGGAGCGGCTGGTGGTGGAAGTGCAGCAGATCGGTCAGCCGCTGGTGGCCGATCTGATCAGCTCTGGCCATCTGGAGGCGCGCATCCGCCAGCATCTGGAAGTGTTCTACTCCTCGCCGGACGCCGAAGCAGCACTCGCCTGAATCCTGCCCGGGGACGCGCTCGCGTCCCCGTGGCTCTACCCGCCGTCGGGCCTCACCTGCTCGTCTGCCCTACCCGTCCCATCTGCTCTAGCCCTGCCATTTGCTTCAAGAAGCCGCTGAAAAACTCGACGCCGTTCGGGCTGAGCTTGTC
>JAUXNL010000105.1 GCA_030684415.1 Moraxellaceae bacterium
ACCGCGAGCATCTTCCAGATAACCCAGCCCAGCCTGCTCACCAACGTCGCGACCAACACGCAGTATCCTGGCGGCGAGCAGGTTAACCAGGGCATCGAACTCAACTTCTTCGGCGAACCCATGGAGGGCATTCGCCTGCTGGGCGGGGCGATGTTCCTGAGCCCCGTTCTGGCCAAGACCCAGGGCGGTTTGACCGATGGCTGGATCGCGCCATTCACGCCGACCTTTCAGTTCAATATTGCGGGCGAATGGGATCTTCCCTTTGCCCGTGGCCTCACGCTCAACGGCCGCGTGGTCTATACCGGTTCGCAGTATATCGATACGACCTGGCCGCGGCGCAGCCTGGCCGAGTGGACCCGGTTCGACGCCGGCGTGAGATACGGCTTCGAGAATCCGGGCGCCAAAGGCAAGCTCGTCGTCGCGCGCTTCAATGTCGAGAACGTTCTCGACGCGAATTACTGGCAAGGACAGGGGGGCGGCAGTACTGGCACCCTCGTGTTGGGCGCACCGCGGACCTTCCGCCTGTCCCTAACTTCGGATTTCTGAGGTTGCCTCGCTGCGCGGCCGAGCGGCTGGTGGAATGAGCCATCATGGAGCGCGCCTTTCGCACTTCCATGAACTGGTTGCATACCTGGGCGGGCGTCGTGCTCGGCGGGGTTCTGTTCGCCATCTTCTGGATGGGCACACTATCGGTGTTCGACCGGGAGATTGACCGCTGGATGGCACCTGCGACGCGATTCGCCGCGCCGGCGGAGCCGGTGATATCGATCGATGCCCTTCGGCGCTTCTATGACGCCGCCGTCGTCGCGAAGTCACCGATTTGGGGCGTTACCCTGCCGACCGAGCGCGCGCCCGCGATGCGGGTATCCTGGCGAGAGGGTTCGGTTCTGGCGGAACGGTTCATAGATCCAGCTACGGGCGCGCTCTTGCCGGACGCCGGCACTTTGGGCGGCACGCGCTTCCTCTATCCGTTTCATTATATGTTGCATGTTCGGGTCGGGCAGATCGGTTACTGGTTCGTCGGCTTGGCGGGTATGGCGATGATGGCACTGTGCGTGTCGGGTATTGTCGTCCATCGCAAGTTTTTTGCGGACTTCTTCACGCTTCGGGCCGACAGGATGCCGCGTCGGCTGATCCTCGATCTGCACAATGTCACCGGCGTTCTCGCATTGCCATTCCATTTCGTGATTAGCCTGTCCGGGCTGATGATTTTCGCCACGCTGTATTTTCCCAGTACCTGGCAGCGCGTCTACGAGGGCGATCAGCGCACCTTTTCGGCGGAGGCCCACGGAACGATCCGGCTGCCGAAAGCCGGTCGGCCTGCTGGCATGGCTTCGTTCGATGCGATGGCCGCCGAGGCGCGTCGACTGTGGGGGGACGGCCCGCTACGCACCATCATCGTCCGAAATCCGGGCGACGCGAAGGCGG
>JAUXNL010000124.1 GCA_030684415.1 Moraxellaceae bacterium
GTCATCTCCGGGCTGGCCGGCCTCTGGTGGCTACGCCCCTCAAGCTCGCGCCCACTGGCCGCCAGCCTGCTCCTGCTGCTAGCCACGGCCAGTGGCTATATCGGCATACGGCTGCTGCTCACACCCGCCCCACCAATCGCCGCCCCTTTCACACTGCAGCAGGTGCCCGGCCAGTTTCAGGTAATCCCGGCCAGCAACATCACGTCTGCCCTTGCTGCCGCCAAAGGCCGCCCGGTGCTACTGGAGTTCTATGCTGACTGGTGCCCAAGCTGTGTCGTCTGGAAAAACGAGGTTTTCAGTCGTGCCGACGTGCAACAGGCAATGCGTCCTTTCATCCTGCTGCAAGTGGATGCCAGCGACTTCAATCCTGCCGTACAGACCAGCCTTGACGGCTTCGGCCTTGCCGGCCTCCCGGCCATCCTCTTGTTTGATGCCGATGGCCAAGAACGGACTCAGGACAGGCTACTGGGTGAAATGGCGGCAGACGACTTCATCACTTGGCTGGCGGCTCTATCTGCGCCGCAATGACCGCACCGTGCCTTGCCTCCAAGAACGTTGCCAGCACCGTCAGCATTGGGTATCTTGCGCCGAACTGCCGGCATCTTGCCGACAGAAGCGGCCTTTCTACCCCCATCCGCCAAACACAATTTGTTGCATATGGCGCCGGGCGGCGGTTGGCAACACCTTCCCGGCTTGGGCAGAATCCGGAACCGCTTGGTCATACACCAAACAATGCAAGGAAGCAGGACGCCCGTTGGCGGCCGCTTGAGGAAGTCTCTTCACCCATGAGCCAGATTCTCGTCCTTCACGGCCCCAATCTGAACCTGCTCGGCACGCGCGAGCCCGGCATCTACGGCGCCGACACGCTCGACAGCATCAACAAGCGCCTGCTCGGCAGCGCGCTGACCGCCGGCGTCACGCTCGATACGCTGCAAAGCAATCATGAAGGCGTGCTGGTTGATCGCATTCAAGCCGCCCGCGACGATGGCACCCGCTTCATCCTGATCAATCCGGGCGCCTTCACCCACACCTCGGTCGCCCTGCGCGATGCCTTGCTGGGTGTCGCCATCCCGTTTGTAGAAATTCATCTTTCAAATGTGCATGCGCGGGAAGACTTCCGCCGGCACTCGTACTTCTCCGACGTCGCCGTCGGCGTGATTTGCGGACTGGGCGCCCAAGGTTACGACCTGGCGCTGGAGTTTGCGCTCCGCCAACTGGATGCCGCGTCCTGAACTCTGCTTTTTCATCTACATCTGACGAGACCGCTTCATGGATATTCGCAAGGTCAAGAAACTCATCGAACTGCTGGAAGAGTCCGGCATCGACGAACTGGAAATCACTGAGGGCGAAGAGTCGGTACGCATTGCGCGCCATCGCCCCGCCAGCAGCACGCACTATGTCAACGCGCCGGCACCAGCCTATGCCGCTGCACCCGCCCCAGCGCCCACGGCAGCAACTGCAGCCGCCAGTGAACCCACGCAGGGGCCGGCTCCCGCTGCTGCTGAACCCGCCACACGCGGCTTTGTGCAACGTTCGCCCATGGTCGGCACGTTTTATCGCAGCGCATCTCCAGGAGCCGCGGCCTTTGCTGAAGTCGGCCAGACCGTGAAGAAAGGCGATGTGGTCTGCATCGTGGAAGCCATGAAAATGATGAACCAGATCGAGGCCGAACAGGCCGGTGTCATCGAAAGCATTCTGGTGGAGAACGGCCAGGCCGTTGAGTTCGACCAACCCCTTTTCACGATCGCCTGACGCAGGACTGCCAACATGCTCGAGAAGGTGGTCATCGCCAACCGTGGCGAAATCGCCCTGCGCATCCTCCGTGCCTGCAAGGAAATGGGGATTCGTACTGTGGCCGTCTATTCCAAGGCCGACCGTGACCTGCTGCATGTACGCCTGGCTGACCAGGCGGTCTGTATCGGGCCGGCGGCATCAAAAGACTCCTACCTCAATATTCCGGCACTGATTTCAGCGGCCGAAGTCACGGATGCCCAAGGTATTCATCCCGGCTATGGCTTTCTGGCGGAAAACGCCGAGTTTGCGGAGGCGGTAGAAAAGTCCGGATTCACGTTCATCGGCCCACGCGCCGAAACCATTCGCCTGATGGGCAATAAAGTTTCCGCCATCGAAGCCATGAAAAAGGCAGGTGTGCCCACCGTGCCCGGCTCCGACGGTGCCGTAACAGAGGAAAACGCGATTGCGCTCGCCAAGCGCATCGGCTACCCGATCATCATCAAGGCCGCTGCCGGTGGTGGTGGTCGTGGCATGCGTGTCGTGCATACCGAGTCGGCCCTGCTGAACTCGCTGTTTGTCACGCGTTCCGAAGCCAAAGCCGCTTTTGGTGACGATACCGTCTATATGGAAAAATTCCTGGAGCATCCGCGTCATGTAGAAATCCAGGTGATTGGTGATGGCAACGGCAAAGCCATCCATCTGGGTGACCGCGACTGCTCCTTGCAGCGCCGCCATCAGAAAGTGGTAGAAGAAGCGCCCGCACCCGATATCCCGGATAAAATCCGTAACCGCGTCGCCGAATCCTGCGTCAAGGCCTGCGAGCAGATGAAGTATCGCGGTGCCGGCACCTTCGAGTTCCTCTACGAAAACGACCAGTTCTATTTCATCGAAATGAACACCCGCGTGCAGGTGGAGCACCCGGTGACGGAGCTGATCACGGGCGTGGACATCATCAAGGAGCAATTGCGGGTTGCCGCTGGCAAAGGTCTGTCGCTGACGCAGAAGGAAGTGAAAATCCAGGGCCATGCCATCGAGTGCCGCATCAACGCTGAAGACCCGAAGACCTTCATGCCCTGCCCCGGCAAGATCAACTACTTCCATGCCCCCGGTGGCCCCGGTATCCGGATGGACTCCCACATCTACTCCGGCTACACCGTGCCGCCCAATTACGACTCCCTGATCGGCAAGTTGATTGCCTACGGTCCGACACGTGATGTGGCCTTTGCCCGCATGCGCAACGCGCTCGACGAAATCGTCGTGGACGGCATCAAGAGCAATATCCCGCTGCACCGCGACGAAATCATGCGCGACGCCAACTTTGCCAAGGGCGGCGTGGACATCCACTATCTGGAAAAGAAGCTGGGTTTGTAAATCCTGACCAGCAAGACAAGGCAAGTGCTACACGGGCGGAGTGCAGGCGACTACACTCCGCCTTTCTTTTTTCACGCCGGAAGATGCTGATGAGCTGGCTGCAACTCAAGATCGACACCAACAAGAACGATGCCCCGCACCTTGAGGAGCTGCTGGAAACCATGGGCGCCGCTGCCGTGCTCATGGAGGACTCGGCCGACCAGCCCCTGCTGGAGCCCCCTCCCGGCGCCACGCCGCTCTGGGATGCCACCCGCGTGGTCGGCGTCTTTACGGTGGACTCCGAAATGGACGCCATCATCGAGTTTCTAGAAGTGCAACTGGGCCAGCCGCTGCCCCCGCACAAGGTTGAAGTCCTCGAAGACAAAGACTGGGTTCGCGCCTGGATGGACCACTATCACCCCATGCGCTTTGGCGATCGCCTGTGGGTGGTGCCCAGCTGGACACCGCCCCCTGAGCCGGATGCCGTCAATCTGCTGCTCGATCCTGGCCTCGCATTCGGCACCGGCACGCACCCGACCACGGCCCTGTGCATGGAATGGCTGGACAGCCTCGACCTCACCGGTAAAACCGTCATTGATTATGGTTGCGGCTCCGGCATCCTGGCCGTGGCGGCCCTGCTGCTGGGCGCGAAAGAAGCCTACTGCGTCGACAACGATCCACAGGCCCTGACCGCCACCCGCAACAATGCCGACCACAACGGTGTAGGTGAGCGTGTTCACACCTTCATGCCGGAAGACATGCCGGCCATCACGGCCGATGTTATTGTCGCCAATATCCTGGCTGGCCCGCTGGCCATGCTGGCACCTGCACTGGCAGCACACAGTCGTGCCGGCACCTGCATTGCCCTTTCAGGCATCATCCGCCCGCAAGTGGACGAACTGCGCACCGTTTATGGCGAGTGGTTCGAGATGGACGGCCTGGCCGTAAAAGAAGAAGACTGGTGCCGCCTTTCCGGCACACGACACGCCTGATGACACGGGCTTTCTGCCACAAAAGCTTTCCGGCAGACGGCCTGCACGGCTGTCAAAAAACCAGCCAGCGCAGTAGATTAGCGCCACGCCCTGACCTCGGCCGCTCAAGGACCCGAACATGACCGACGCCAAGCAGACCAAATGCCCGCATTGCGGCAGCTCTTTCCGCATCAGTGATGCACAGCTTTCCGCCAAGGGCGGCAGCGTGCGTTGCGGCTCCTGTCTGCAAGTCTTCCGTGCCGACCTGCATCTGGTGGGCAGCCCGACGGCGGCCCCCGCCCCTGCTCCCACCGACTCATTGACCGCGCGCCCAAAAAAGAAAAGCGCCTCTGGTGACGAGTCGTGGGCACTCGACCTGATCGGCGAGAAAGAAGAAAAGCCGGTCACTGGCAAGAATCAAGCCGCCGCGCGCGACTGGCAGCCGGGCGAAGACAACGCCGATACCTTTGGCTTCGATGATGACGAGGTTGACTCCTTCATCGACAGTGACATCGCCACACCTGCGGGCGGCAGTGCCGCCAAGTCACCACTGTTTGACGACGAACTCAGCGACTTCCTGGAAGACGCGGGTGAAGGCCTGCCGCTGGGCACCGACAACCGCGCCGCCAGCACCAATGAGAATGCGGATGAGTCCTGGGCCCAGAGCATTCTTTCCGAACTGGAAGACGAAAAGAAAAAAGACAAGAAATACAGCATGGAGTTGGTCGACGAAAAGAAGAAGACCTTCAAGAACCCCAAGCTCGCCGCGGCGCTAGGCCATGCGCCAGCCGATGATGACGATGTATTTGCCGCGCTGGGTGCCGCTCCCCTGGGTGCGGAAAAAAAGACTCCGGCCAACGCTCGCCCCGCTGACGACTTTCTGGGCGATGATGCCGATGTCCTGAGCTTCCTCGATGATGATCCGCTCGGCGGCGCCATTCCGCCGCCGCCCGTGGCCGCCGACAACAATCCTTTCTCGCTCGACCGCCCGCTGGCACATGTGGATGCGCCAGTGGTGCTCAAGCCACGTCGTGAACCGATTGACTGGGGCCATCTGCTGACCTGGAGCTTTCTGTGTTTGTTCACGATTGCCATGTTTGCTGCGCAATACGTCTACTTCAATTTTGATGCGCTCGCCGTCAAGCCCTCGACACGCCCGCTCTTTGAACAGACCTGTGCCCGCTTTGGCTGCCGCCTGCCGGAAATCCCCGATGTGGCCCGCCTCAAGATTGCCGACCTGATCGTGCGCAAACACCCGAAAGTGGAAGGCGCCTTGCAGGTTGACGCTCTGGTGAAGAATGAAGCACCGTTTGCCCAACCTTTCCCCATGCTGATGCTGCGCTTTACCAACCGCAGCGATGAGGTAGTCGCCAGCCGCCTGCTGCGCCCGGGAGAGTATCTCGCGGGTGAGGCAGCGCTCATGCGCCGTATGCCGCCCAAAACGCCGATGCGTATATCGCTGGCCATTGCCGACCCCGGCACTGAAGCATTGAACTACTCGATAGAGCCCATCCTCTGAGCAACTGACGGCTGATATCGCCCCCGCCCCGCCAGCCGGTACTTTGCCGGCCGGCGGGGCGGCGCTATCATCCGCGCCCTTCCCGACACTGGCAGCCCCGCTGCGCATCAGCGCAGAGCGCATATGTCCATGCTCAAGCCCCTGCAAATCGGTCCGTACCGGATTGAAACTCCCATCGCGCTGGCCCCCATGGCCGGCGTGACCGATCGCCCGTTCCGGCAGCTCTGCCGGCACTGGGGCGCCGGGCATGTCGTGTCGGAAATGGTGGCCTCTGATGTGCGCCTCTGGCAGTCGCGCAAATCCGTCACTCGGCTCGACTACACCGGCGAGCCCGCCCCGCGCACGGTACAAATCGTGGGCTACGACCCACAAATGATGGCGGAAGCCGCACGCGCCTGTGTCGCGCTTGGCGCACAGATTGTTGACATCAACATGGGCTGCCCGGCCAAGAAAGTCTGCAACCGTCTGGCCGGCTCTGCACTGTTGCAAGATGAAAAACTGGTGGCGGAAATCCTGACGGCGGTGGTGCAATCCGTAGATGCACCGGTGACCCTGAAAACCCGTACCGGCTGGGACCATGAGCACCGCAACGGGGTGCGCATCGCGCGTATTGCCGAGGACTGCGGCATCCGGCTTCTCACCCTGCATGGCCGTACGCGCGCCGACAAATATTCAGGTGATGCCGAATACGACACCATCGCCGCTGTCAAGCAATCCGTGCACATTCCTGTGCTCGCAAATGGTGATATCGACTCGCCCGAAAAGGCCGAAAAGGTGCTTGTCCACACCGGGTGCGATGGTATTATGATCGGCCGCGGCGCTCATGGGCGACCGTGGATATTTCGCGATACAAAACACTTCCTCCTTACCCGGGAAATCCTGCCTCCGCCCTGTGCGTCAGAGGTAGCCGATACCATTCTCGGGCACATGGAAGCGCTATACGCGTTTTACGGTGAATTCCAGGGTTTGCGCTTTGCCCGCAAGCATGTGAGCTGGTACGGACAGTACCTGCCAGATGGTGTGGCGATGTCGCGCTTTTTCAACAAACTGGAAACATCGGCCCAACAACTGGCCTTTGCCCGTGACTATTTCGGGCGTCTTGCAAATGGAGAGGTAAGAGCGGCATGAACAGCTTGAACATGGACCCTTCGCTCCTCAGAGACAGCAACAACGGCATGGATATATCCACATTGAAACAGCAGTTCTCCTCCACTGCCTCGCAGAAAAGCTTGCGCGACCACGTCGAAATTGCCATGCGCAATTATTTCTCGAACCTGGGCGGCGAGCAGGCTACCGGTGTGTACGACATGGTACTGGCGGAAATCGAAGGCCCGCTTCTTGAAGTCGTGCTGGAGTACACCCGCGGCAACCAGACTCGCGCCTCCGAAATTCTCGGCCTGAACCGTGGCACCTTGCGCAAAAAGCTCAAGGATCACGGACTGATGTAAGCGCAGTACTGAAAAAAACCAAAAAGGGCGATTGCGCCCTTTTTTATTTGGGGCATCCGCCCGACAGACTCTCCGCAAGACAGGGGTAGCCACATGAACCAGACCGTCAAACAGGCCCTGATTTCCGTCTCCGACAAGACCGGTATCGTCGAGTTCGCACGCGAACTCAGCGGCGCTGGCGTGAAACTGCTGTCCACCGGCGGCACGTTCAAGCTGCTGCGCGACAGCGGCATCGCGGTCACCGAAGTCTCCGACCACACCGGCTTCCCGGAAATGATGGACGGCCGGGTCAAAACCCTGCACCCCAAAATCCATGGGGGCATTCTGGGCCGGCGCGGCCAGGATGATGCGGTGATGGCCGAGCATGGCATCAGCGGCATCGATCTGGTGGTGGTGAACCTTTACCCCTTCGCCGCCACAGTGGCCAAGGCCGACTGCACACTGCCCGACGCTATCGAAAACATCGACATCGGTGGCCCGACCATGGTGCGCTCGGCCGCCAAGAACCATGCCCATGTCGGCATCGTGGTCAACGCCGCCGACTACGGCACCGTGCTGGCCGAAATCCAGTCCAGCGGTGGCCTGTCGTACGAAACCCGTTTTGACCTCGCCGTGAAAGCTTTCGAGCACACCGCAGGCTATGACGGCATGATCGCGAACTATCTGGGCGGACTCGTTGGTGAGAAAAAGGCCGACCTCAGCGCACGCGACGCCTTTCCGCGCACCTTCAATACCCAATTCTTCAAGGCGCAGGAGCTGCGCTACGGCGAGAACCCGCACCAGCGCGCCGCGTTCTACACCGAGGCGGCGCCGAAAGAGGCGTCCGTGGCCACGTCCCGGCAGTTGCAGGGCAAAGAACTTTCCTACAACAACATCGCCGACACTGACGCCGCCCTTGAGTGCGTCAAGTCCTTTGCCAAGCCCGCCTGCGTAATCGTGAAGCACGCTAACCCTTGCGGCGTTTCTGTCTCGCTGGACGGCATCAAGACCGCGTATGAGCTGGCCTACCTGACCGATACCGAATCGGCATTCGGCGGCATCATCGCCTTCAATCGCGAGCTGGATGCCGACACCGCCAAAGCCATCGTCGACCGCCAGTTTGTTGAAGTGATCATTGCCCCCAAAATCTCCAAGGCCGCCTTAGAAATCACGGCGACCAAGCAGAACGTGCGCGTGCTGGAGTGCGGCGAATTGCCCGCCATTGATGCCCGTGCCTCGCAGTGGGACTTCAAGCGCGTCACCGGCGGCCTGCTCGTGCAGGATCAGGATCTCGGCATGATCAAGGATTCCGACCTCAAGATCGTCACGAAGCGTGCGCCGACTGAAGATGAAATCCATGATCTGATTTTCGCCTGGAAGGTGGCCAAGTACGTGAAGTCCAACGCCATTGTTTACGCCAAGAATCGCCAGACCATCGGCGTGGGTGCAGGCCAGATGAGCCGCGTGAACTCCGCCCGCATCGCCGCCATCAAGGCCGAGCATGCCGGCCTGCAGGTCGCTGGAGCGGTAATGGCATCGGATGCGTTCTTTCCCTTCCGCGACGGTATCGACAATGCCGCGAAGGTTGGTATCAAGGCCGTGATTCAGCCCGGCGGCTCCATGCGTGATGCCGAAGTGATTGCAGCGGCCGACGAACACGGCATCGCCATGGTGTTCACCGGTATGCGCCACTTCCGCCACTGATCGCCCGACCGCACTGATTGTCCATGTCGCCAGGCAAATGGCGGGGCGGCGAATGAAGCCGAGCATGCTGTCGTGCTCTTTGTTTGAGGCGCGACTCGCCGCCTACGCGACTTGCCCTGCGCCTCGGCATCACGGCATCACGGCTTCGAGATAATGGCTTTTCCCCCTCTCTGTGCTGGTGGGACCGCCTGAAATAAGAGGATGCACAATGAAAATCCTGATTCTGGGTTCTGGTGGACGCGAACATGCACTGGCATGGAAATGCGCACAGGACGCGCGCGTGGAAAAAATATTCGTGGCGCCGGGCAATGCCGGCTCCGCCACCGAAGCCAAATGCGAAAACGCCGCGCTCGACATCCTCAACAACGAGCAGTTGGTGACGTTCGCACAAGACAACGGCATTGCGCTCACCATCGTCGGCCCCGAAGCACCACTGGTGAACGGCGTGGTGAATGCCTTTCAGGCCGCCGGCCTGAAAGTCTGGGGGCCGACGCAATACGCCGCACAACTCGAAGGTTCCAAGGCCTTCGCCAAAGACTTTCTGGCGCGCCACCAGATTCCCACGGCGGAGTACCAGGTTTTTACCGAAACCGGCAAAGCCCTTGCCTATCTTCGTGAAAAAGGTGCTCCGATTGTCATCAAGGCCGACGGCCTGGCCGCCGGCAAAGGCGTGATCGTGGCGATGACGCAAGCGGAAGCCGAAGAAGCCGTTACCGACATGCTCTCCGGCAATGCGTTTGGTGCCGCTGGTGCGCGCGTCGTCATCGAGGAATTCCTGGAGGGCGAAGAAGCCAGCTTCATCGTCATGGTCGATGGCACGACCGCCCTGCCCATGGCCACCAGCCAGGATCACAAGCGTATCGGCGATGCCGATACCGGCCCTAACACCGGCGGCATGGGCGCTTATTCCCCCGCGCCGGTGGTAACGCCCGAGGTACATGCGCGTGTGATGCGTGAGGTGATCAACCCGACCGTGCAAGGCATGATCCAGGAAGGCCATCCCTACACCGGCTTTCTTTATGCCGGCCTCATGATCACGAGCGATGGCGCGCCCAAAGTCATCGAATTCAATTGCCGGTTTGGCGATCCGGAAACACAGCCCATCATGGTCCGCCTGCAATCTTCGCTGGTGGAACTGGTTGAACGTGGCATCGAGAAAAAGCTCGATAGCACTACAGCGCAATGGGATGAACGAGCCGCGCTTGGTGTGGTGATGGCCGCTGGTGGCTATCCCGGCGACATCCGCAAGAACGATGCAATTACCGGACTGGACGCCGCCGCCAAGCTTGATGGCAAGGTGTTTCATGCCGGCACCCGCTTGCAAGACGGCAAGGTCGTGACGTCGGGTGGCAGGGTGCTCTGCGCCACGGCGCTCGGCCACAGTGTTTCGGCGGCACAGCAAGCGGCCTATGCCCTGGTGAATGCCGTGCACTGGGAAGGTGAATATCACCGCAACGACATCGGCTATCGCGCTGTCGCTCGCGAGCAGGAAAAGCGCTGACGCTCGACTGCTGGCGGACAAAAGAAAGGGGGGCGCTTTGCGTCCCCCTTTCTTTATCCGGCCACAGCGCCTGCGCCCAAATGGCATACCGACGCAGAAACAACAGCACTCTCACCACGCAGCTTTCAGCAAGCAGCTAGCTGCTTGCTGAAAACGCCCATCCGGGCTTTTTCAGCCCGCAATGTAGGCACATGTCTGGAATCGCTCTACGCTGAATCAATCACTTAGACATGATTGATTCGCGACCCGGCCATCCTTGGCCGGGAAACAGCTTGCTGAAAAGCATTTTTCAGCAAGCTGTCAGCTTTTCACCGTCCCCCCTTCACCACCATCCAGCGTCCGGCAGTTGTCCATGGACAGGCGCCGGGGGCGAGAGGCAAACTACGCACCTTTCCCGGTTCTATCACCCCCAGAGCCGGCATCGGAGGCTATCGGAAAAGCCGTCCTCCTGACCCGCTGGCCATCCAAGCCCCGCAGGCAACCTCGCGAATTTGCTATGATTCGCGCCTTCCAACATCCGTCAGCCGCTGCCCCTCGAAGGGTGGCCGCCGGCATTTCATGCAGCGAGATCGAAAAATGGATGAGGCACTGCGCAAAGCCGCACTGGACTATCACGAGTTTCCGGAGCCGGGAAAAATCAGCGTCACCCCGACCAAGGCCATGGTCAGCCAGCGTGACCTGGCACTGGCCTACTCTCCCGGCGTTGCCGCGCCTTGCGAAGAAATCGAGCGCGACCCGTCCTTGGCTGCCCGTTACACGGCGCGCGGCAATCTTGTGGCCGTGATCACCAACGGCACCGCCGTGCTCGGCCTGGGCGACATCGGCCCGCTGGCCTCCAAGCCGGTGATGGAAGGCAAGGGCGTGCTGTTCAAGAAATTTGCTGGCGTCGATGTTTTCGATATCGAGATCAACGAAAAAGACCCCGAAAAACTGGTCGAGATCATTGCCTCGCTGGAGCCGACGTTTGGCGGCATCAATCTTGAAGACATCAAGGCGCCAGAGTGCTTTTACGTCGAAAAGAAACTCCGTGAACGCATGAAGATTCCAGTCTTCCATGACGACCAGCACGGCACCTCGATCATTGTCGGCTCCGGCTTGCTCAACGCGCTCAAGTGCGTGGACAAGAATATCGGCGATATCAAGATCGTCTGCTCCGGTGCAGGTGCTGCCGCGATTGCCTGCCTTGATATCCTGGTGTCGCTGGGCGCCAAGCGCGAAAACATTCTGGTCGCCGACTCCAAGGGTATTTGCTACGAAGGCCGTCCGGGCATGGATGAAAGCAAGGCCAAATACGCGCAGCCCACTAATGCACGATCGCTAGCCGATGCGCTGCCAGGTGCCGACATGTTCCTGGGGCTTTCCACTGCTGGCGTGCTGCTGCCGGAAATGCTGAAGGACATGGCGCGCGATCCGATCATTTTTGCGCTGGCCAACCCGACACCGGAAATCATGCCCGAGCTGGCCAAGGCCGCCCGCCCGGACGCCATCATTGCGACCGGCCGCTCCGACTATCCCAATCAGGTGAACAACGCGCTCTGCTTCCCCTACATTTTCCGTGGAGCGCTGGATGTCGGCGCCACCACGGTAAACGAAGCCATGAAGCTGGCCTGCGTGTACGCGATTGCCAAGCTGGCCCATGTGGAGCAGTCAGAAGCCACCAGTGGTTATGGCAGCGACAGCAGCC
>JAUXNL010000125.1 GCA_030684415.1 Moraxellaceae bacterium
GTCATCTACTTGCGCAAAGCTTTCTTGTCGAGCTTACCGACAGGCGTGAGTGGCAGTGCATCCATGAAGTGGATGTGTTTCGGAACTTTGTAGGGCGACATATGTTCGCGGCAGAAGTTGAGGATATGTTCACGCAGGGCATCAGCATCATGGGCTTTGGCATCCGCCTTGAGCTGCACATACAGGTTCACGATGTCATTTCCCGGGCGCTTTTCATCTGCTTGGCCAATAACGGCGCAGAGTTCTATGAACTCCAGTTCCGCCAGCTTGCCTTCCACTTCGACCGAAAATACCTTGTAGCCGCCGACAATCAGCATGTCTTTGCTGCGGTCACAAATGGTGAGGAAGCCTTCTTCATCCATTTTGGCCACGTCGCCGGTATAGAGCCACACCTCTCCCTCGAATTCGCGCAGAGTCTTTTGTGAGGCTTCTGGCAGGTTGAGATAGCCTTTCATGATCTGCGGGCCACGGGCAATGATTTCGCCTGGCTCACCCACCGGCATTTCACGGTCGCCTGTTTCAGCATCGACAATACGGATGTCGGTGCCGGGGATGGGAATGCCGACAGTGCCGATTTTTGCGCGCCCTGGTGGATTCATGGTCAGCATCGGGCTGGACTCGGTCATGCCGTAAACTTCGCAGAGCTTGCCTTTGCCGATGACGGCTTCCAATTGGTGAATCAGCTCTGCCGGAAATGGAGCGGCGCCGGAGAGTGCCATGCGCAGTTTGGAGAAATCGATTTTCCTGAACTCAGGAGACTCCATCAGCATCTGGTAAAGCGTGGGTACATTTGCCAGAACAGAGGGTGGGAATTTCTGCATTTCTTTGCAAAACATGTCGACGTTGCGCGGGTCAGGAATGACCAGCAGGCGTGAGGCTGTCTGCAGGGCAAGCAAGGCCAGCGACAGACCCGCCATGTGAAAGTAGGGGAATGCGGAGGCAAGCGTGTCCGTGCCGCGGCTGTAGGGCGCAAACACCTCGCCTTGGCGCGCATTCGAGAACATGGAGCGGAGGGTCAGTTCTGCGCCTTTGGGCTTGCCGGTGGTGCCTCCCGTGTACTGGATATAAATAGTGTCATTGAAGGCAATGCGAGTGTGCACCCGGCTTGCGGGGGATTGATCGAGAACGGTTTTGAAGTCGGCAATTTTGACGCCGCTCATGGTTTTGCGCTCAATCTTCGGCAGCTTCTTCAGCGTGTAAGCCAACCATTTTTTCCAGCCGGGCAGGAAGTCGATCGGGCCGGTGACCAGTACGG
>JAUXNL010000131.1 GCA_030684415.1 Moraxellaceae bacterium
CCCGCCTGCCTTCCTTGTGGAGACAGGCGGGTTTTTATGCGCGAAAGCCTCTGGCAAGTCTTACCCGTGCAGACGGCTAATAGGCCGGCGATGGCTAGGTCGCGAATCAATCACGCTTGCGTGATTGATTCGCATGGAGCGATTCCGGACATGAGCCGGAATCGCGGGCTGCAAAAAACCTGGATGGGCGTTTTTCAGCAAGCGGGTAACGCTCTGGATAATCCGGCTTGCCCTGAATCTGCTGCACAGCACTTACCTTGGTTATCGAGGCGCGCCTTCGACAGACTCAGCCTGAACAAGATTTATCTCGGCGATCAGGCTTCCTCTCTGCTTTTCGTGCTTCAGAATTTGTAGCCGACGCCAATCATGAAGGCGAGCGGATCAATTTCCAGTTCACCAACCTTGACACCATCCAGCTTGACGTCGGTATTGATGTCCACCTTCCAGACGGCCGCATTCAGGTAAATGTTCTCCGCCATTTTCACGTCAACGCCAGCCTCGAGTGCAAGCCCGGTGGAATAGGTCAGCCCCAGCTTGCTCGCGCCTGTAGCAGCCTGGCCGGTGGCGTTGAGTTCACTGTCCCAGAACGTCGTGTAATTGATGCCGATCCCCACATAAGGGTGGACGCTTTCACTGACCGCGGGATACCACTGCAAGGTAACGGTCGGTGGCAAGTGTTTGGTGCTGCCGACCACGGTACCGCCAGCCGTCACGTCGTGGCTGAAGGGTGAGGCACCCAGGAGTTGCACGCCGAATTGCGGTGTCAGCAGGTAGGCGGCGGTCAGGCCGATCTGCGTGTTGTCCTCTACATCGATGCTCAGTGCGCCACCCGCCACTTTGTCCGTGACATCCGGGCTGACATTGGCGACACCTGCCCGCAAGATGATGTCGCCTGCTTCATGCGCGATGGCACTGTTGCTGATGCTGAGAGCGGCGATAAGCGTGGTCAATATGGTGGTCAGAAGCGTGCTGCACTTGCGCATGATGAATTCCCCGTCAGATAAAATTCCGGCCTTCCCGAAAAACTCCGGGATAGCCGCCGGAAGGACTAACGCCATTCCGGCATGACCAGTGTCTGCGGTGTCGGAGCGAGCGCACTTGATGCGAATCAATCAGCGCTTGCTGTGCAGGCGTGAACCCGGCAATGAATTGATCCATGGCAGGCGGCGCAGCAGATGGCCGAGGCCATAACGCAAGATTGATGCACGTCAGTGCGCGGCAGTGGATTTCTTGAAGTGAGCGAAGTGATTGCGGCCTGCTCTTTCTGCAGGCTCGCATCAGACGTGCATCAGGGCAGGATCAAGCCGGCATCCGGTCCAATACGCGATAGGTCAGTGCTTCATGCAGATGCGCGGAGAGAATGTCTATTTCTCCTTCCAGATCGGCAATCGTGCGTGCAACGCGCAATACACGGTGATAGGCGCGCGCCGACAAGCGCAGTTTTTTCATCGCCAGCTCCAGCGTGTCGGCATCATCGCGGGAGAGCGCGGCATATTCGCCGACTTGTGACGGACTCAGCTCCTGATTAAGCGAGCCTTGCCGCGCGTACTGACGTGCGCGCGCCGCTTCAATCCGTGGTTTAACGCTGGCCGTGCTTTCCCCGGGCGTGCCGCGATGCAGCACCTCGGCGGGCAGTGCCGGTACTTCCACATGTAAGTCGATGCGGTCGAGCAGCGGGCCGGAGAGCCGGCTGCGATAGCGCGATATCTGGTCGGGTGTGCAGCGGCAGCGGGCGCTGCCGTCACCCAGATAACCGCAGGGGCAGGGATTCATGGCGGCAATCAACTGGAAGCGTGCCGGAAAGCGCACCTGATTAGCGGCGCGCGAAATCACCACATGACCGGACTCCAGCGGTTCGCGCAGGACTTCGAGCACTTTGCGGTCGAACTCGGGTAGCTCGTCCAGAAAAAGCACGCCGTGATGGGCGAGGGTGATTTCCCCGGGGCGCGGATTGGAGCCGCCGCCGACCAGTGCGACGCCCGACGCGGTGTGATGCGGCGCGCGAAACGGTGGCTGGCGGTCGGGATCGTCGGCACGCCCTAGTAATGAGCGGATGGCCGCCACTTCCAGCGACTGCTGCTCTTCGAGCGGCGGCAACAGGCCGGGCAGGCGCGAGGCCAGCAGCGTCTTGCCGGTGCCTGGTGGGCCGATCATGAGCAGGGAGTGGCCGCCAGCAGCGGCAATCTCCAGAGCACGCCGGGCCTGGTGCTGGCCTTTTACGTCGCTAAGGTCGGGCAGGCCGGGCACGTGGCCGGTCTGCGCTGGCGCCGGATGCTCGGCGGGCAACAGCACTTGGCCGGCCAGATGCGCGTAAATCGCGAGCAGATGATCGCCGGCATAGACCTCTGCTCCCGCGGGCCGCGCGGCCTCCGCGGCATTGCCCGCCGGCACGAAGAAGGCGCGGCCGGCATCACGCACGGCCAGGCTGGCCGGCAGTACGCCGGTCACCGGGCGCAGTTCGCCAGACAGGGCCAACTCGCCCATGAACTCGGCATTGTCCAGTGCGCTCACCGGCAACTGGCCGTTGGCGGCCAGAATACCGAGCGCGATGGGCAGGTCGAAGCGGCCGCCATCCTTGGGCAGGTCGGCCGGTGCCAGGTTGATGGTGATGCGGCGCTGCGGGAAGTCGAAGCCTGAGTTGAGCAGGGCCGAGCGCACGCGGTCTTTGCTCTCGCGCACGGCCGTTTCCGGCAGACCGACGATGGCGATGCCGGGCAAGCCGGCGGACAGGTGTACTTCCACGGTAACGGACGGGGCGTCGAGCCCCAATTGGGCGCGGGTGCGCACGCGAGCGAGAGACATCCTTGTTCTCCTTGTGTCCGGCCTTGGGCGGGTGCCCGGGCCGGAAGGCCGCATCCATGCGGCAGTGGGTGATGTATGGGGTGGCAGGTAGTAGTGCAGTGGTCGTGCAGGCCCGGCGGTCGGCCTACCTTATAACGTGGGTGGTGCCGGGGCATCAGGCCTTGTCAGTGCCGCGCTTTTCCAGTGCGGCAATCCTCAATTCGAGCATCTTGAACTCGGCCTCGACCGCTTCCAGCCGGCTACGGCTGCGTGACAGCAGGGCCGCCTGCACATCGAACTCCTCACGCGTGACCAGCTCCATGCGGGCCAGCGCCTCACGCAGCACGGCCTTGATGTTCTCTTCCAGATCGCCGCGCAACTGGCGCACCCCGGGGGGCAAAACCTGGGAAAGCTGTTCGCTGACGCGATTGACGATCTGTTCGAGTGCCATTTTTCGAGGCTCCGGCAGGCAAGGGAAGCACCGGATTCTAGCACCGCAAATCGTCTTGCCGGCCAGTCAGAATGGGCGCACCAAAAAAGCGCACCAAAATGGGGATTCCGGAATTTTCATGCACTGCGAGAGTGACAAAATACGGTGCAGCCCCCCTTCGTAGTCGCTGCAAGCCAGTATTTCAGCGCGATGACAGGAATTGGCACAGCTTCTGCAAATACCCCGGCGGAGTGTCTGGCCGGCCATTCGGGCCGCCGGATTTTTTTTGAACCAGATTTTTTCTGCTTCAAGCAACCACAGGGTACTTCAGGAGTCTTGCACATGAAATTGACCAAACTTTCTGCTGCTGTTCTCACCGCCGGCATGATGCTCGGCACTGCTGCACACGCTGACGACGCTGCATTGACGGTCTCGGGCGATGTTTCGATTACCTCCGATTATCTGTACCGCGGTTTTACCCAGACCAGCAGCTCGCCCGCGCTGCAAGGCACGCTGAGCATTGCTCACAGCTCCGGCCTTTATTTCACGCTGTGGGGCTCGAGCATTTCGGGTGAGAGCGTTCCTGCGCAGGGTCTTGAGCTTGATCCGTCGATTGGTTTTGCCGGCACTGCGGGCGATATCGAATATGACGTTGGCGTTCTTTACTACGGCTATCCGGGGTCGAGCGCGCCCGAAGCGGCTGCAGGTGCAGGCCAGTCTGACTTTGTCGAGTTCTACGGCTCCATTTCCATGATGGGCGCTTCCTTCGGTGCCGCTTATTCGCCGGACTTCTACGGCGAAGCCGGTGATTCGCTGTACCTGAGCGCCAGCTACGGCGCTGATGTGGGTGGTTTCGGTCTCTCCGCCGCTGTTGGCTTCAGCACTGGTGATGCCTACGCCGATGACATCATTGATTACAAGGTGGCCGTCTCCAAGGAAGTCATTGGCCTTGGTCTGGAGCTTGCTTACATCGGCACTGACGTGAGTGGCGTTGATGAAGCTGTTGTTTTCACCGTGAGCAAAGGCTTCTGATCTGATTCAAACGTCGCAGGCGCTAACCACGCCTGCGGCATCCCAAAAACAGGAGTGCGCGACATGAAACTGGTTACCGCGATCATCAAACCCTTCAAGCTGGACGATGTGCGTGAAGCGCTGTCGGACATCGGCGTGCAGGGGATTACCGTTACTGAAGTAAAGGGCTTTGGCCGCCAGAAAGGACACACCGAGTTGTATCGCGGTGCCGAGTATGTGGTCGATTTCCTGCCGAAAGTGAAGATCGACATCGCCACCAGCGACGATTTGCTGGACCAGGTGATCGAGGCCATCACCAAGGCCGCCAACACCGGCAAGATCGGCGATGGCAAGATTTTCGTCACGGCGCTTGAACAGGCCATCCGCATCCGCACCGGTGAAACCGGCGTCGACGCGATCTGATTGTGTTAAGTCCCGTTTACCGCACAGGGGGAAGTCCCGTGAAAAGATTAATGTTTGCTTTGATGCTGGGTGGCGCGCTGGTAACAGCCGGCCCGGCGTTTGCTGAAGAGGCTGTAGAAGTTGTCGAAGCCGCTGCGGTTGTGGCGGAAGCAGTGGCGGCGGAAGCGCCCGCCGAAGAGGCTGCCGCTGAAGTGGTATCGACTGTCGACAAGGGTGATGTCGCCTGGATGATGACATCGACACTGTTGGTGTTGCTGATGGTGGTGCCGGGTCTCGCCCTGTTCTACGGCGGTCTCGTGCGCTCCAAGAACATCCTTTCGGTGTTCATGCAGGTGCTGACGGTGTTTTCGCTGCTCGTCATTCTCTGGGCGATTTATGGCTACAGCCTGGCGTTTGCCGGTGGCGGAGCCTACATCGGTACGCTCGACAAGCTCTTCCTGTCCGGTGTGACGATTGATTCGCTCGCAGACACTTTCTCTGAAGGTGTGGCGATTCCCGAGTACATCTTCATCGCCTTCCAGGCCACGTTTGCCGGTATCACCGGTGCCCTGATCGTCGGTGCCTTTGCTGAGCGCATCAAGTTCAAGGCCGTGCTGCTGTTCTCTGTGCTCTGGTTCACCTTCGCTTACCTGCCGATCGCCCACATGGTGTGGGCCGCTGGTGGCCTGCTGTTTGAAAAGGGTGACCTCGATTTCGCCGGCGGTACAGTGGTGCACATCAATGCCGGTGTTGCCGGTCTGGTCGGTGCCTATTTTGTCGGCAAGCGTCTTGGCTACGGCAAGGAAGCACTGAAGCCACACAACCTGACCTTCACCCTGATCGGCGCTTCGCTGCTGTGGGTGGGCTGGTTCGGCTTCAACG
>JAUXNL010000140.1 GCA_030684415.1 Moraxellaceae bacterium
AGCACTGGCCGGCGCCCATGTCGAAGAAGAAGTGGCGGAAGTAGCCTTTCTTCAGTCGATGGTTTTCGACATGGATCAGCGGCATGCCGAGTTTCTCGTGATAGAACTCGTAAGTGGCACGGGTGCATTTGGTGCCAAAGGCGATGTGATGGATGCCCTGGGTGGGCACGCCGGGAAGGCTTTGCATGATGGTCTCTCCGTTCCTTGTGGACAGGCCTCTTTTGTAGAGGTTGGCAGCGTGGGTGGCTTCCTCACTTTTCCGCCCGGCCACTTTTTTTGTAACTCAAGCAAAAACAATAAGTTGCAGGCTTCCGGGATTATCCCTGCGGAAGTGTGGCGGCTTTTTCGCGGCGGTATTGGCCGGGCGCCTGACCGGTGATCTCGCGGAAGGCGGCGTAAAAGGCAGAGGAGGAACTGAAGCCCACGGCCAGCCCCACATCAAGGACGGGCGCTTCCGGTTCGGCCAGCAGACGAGCGCAGGCCGCCGTGACGCGGCGCGCTTTCAGGTAGGCGCTGAAGCTCTGGCCCAGGCGTTCGTTGAGCAACTCCGAGAGCTGGTGTGCGCTGAGGCCGACAGCGTCGGCCAGCAGCGGCAGGCTGAGGTCTTCATTCTGGTAGAGGTGCTCATCGTCCATCAGCCGAGCCAGTGTGGTGACGGCGTGCTCCACGTCCACGCTGTTCAGCGTCGAGCGCCGGTAGCGCTGGGTTTCGGCTTCTTCCACCGCTTCGCTGACGACAGTCATCAGGGCTGGCCAGCGGGCTTCCAGCAGAAACAAGGCCATCAGCAGCACGGGAATCAGGGTGAGGTAGATGGCATCAAACGAGGCGCTGCCGAGCATGGAGCCGAGGAGGGCTGCGCCGCCAACGCCGAGCCCGATCAGCGCAAACGCCAGCACCAGCCAGCGTTCGATGCGCAGCCTGCCTGGCAGGCTGAGGCGGGCAATCGGCCGGAACACGGCCAGCATATAAAGGGCGCCTGAGCCGGAGAGCGCGACCAGCCACCAGGGATGGCGCAACGGCTCACCCGGCTGCCAGGCCCCGAAGGCAAAGAGCGCATAGCCCAATGCCAGCAGCGCCGGTAGAAAGTGCGGCCACAGTCCGGCGGAGATGGGTCTGCCGCGCAGGTGGCGCGCATGCAGCCAGCCCAGTGGCCCGACCAGGAACAGAAAAGGAATGCAGAGGAACAGCAGGGCCGGGCACTCGCCAATGGCGCCGGCCCAGACCAGCAGCCAGGTGAGCTGGATCACGGCCAGTGTGCCGTACAGCGCCAACAGCCAGGGCGCAGGCGGCCGTGGTGACAGGGTATGCGCCGCCGCAAACAGCAGCGGCAGGGCGACACCCAGAAACATCCAGCCGGTCAGGAGCAAGCTCGTCATGGTCTTGTTGTTGTGGTGATGACTCCCGCGACCTTAGCGGATTGCCCGGCGCCCCGGAATGACGGCCGCGCTCAAAACCGGCTGACAATAAGCACCATTTTCTTCCCTGCCGATAAGTCCGGAGGCCGCGCGGCCTACCACGCGGTTACCATCGTGACTTGAGCGTGTGCGGGTGAGTGCGGTTGATGACGATGTCGGTGCTGGAAGTGGTGATCTTGCTGGCCTCAGGGCTGGCAGCGGGTTTTGTGAACACGATTGCCGGCGGCGGCGGCCTGTTCACCTTGGCGGCCTTGCTGTTCATGGGGCTGCCCGCCGATGTCGCCAACGGCACCAATCGCGTCAGTGTGGCCTTGCAGTCGGTAGAGGGCGTGCGCGGTTTTCATCGCCACGGCAAGCTCGACACCGGCGCCATCCTGCCCATTCTCTGGCCGACCTTGTTCGGCTCGCTCATCGGCTCCGTACTCGCATCCTATCTGCCCGTCACGCTGCTCAAGCCTCTGCTGCTCAGCACCATGATGGGCATGGCCCTGCTCATGATTCTCAAGCCTGCGGTGATGGCCCCGCCCGCTGATGCCCCCGCTTTTGCCCTGCATGAAAAGCCGCTCGGCTGGGCAGCCCTGTTTGGCGCCGGGCTTTATGGCGGCTTTATCCAGGGCGGTGTCGGCTTTCTGCTGCTGGGCGCGCTGGTGGGCGTGCTCCGCTATCAGTTGGTGCAGGCCAATGCCCTCAAGCTGGTGTGTACCGGGGTGTTCGGCGTGGTGGCGTTGTCGGTGTTTGCCTTGCGTGGCCAGGTGCTGTGGATTCCGGGACTCATCATCGCTGCCGGCACGCTGATCGGCGTGCGCGTGTCTGTGGACTTTGCGGTGAAGGCAAAACACGAAACCTTGCGTGTGATTCTGCTGGTGGCCGTGGTCGGGGTTTGTGTGGCCAGCTTTTTCCGCTGAGGCGCCTTCTACATCCCGATATTGAAGCCGATCCACCAGGCGCGGTTGTCGCGGATTTCCGTGACGGCTGTGCCGCCCGCGCCTTGTTGCTCGGCTGTCAGGCCGAGCCAGGTGTAGCGCAATCCCAGCTCCACTTCGGCACGTTCGCCCACGGTCAGGTTCAGTCCACCGCGCGGGCCGGCATTCAGGCCTTTGTCATCGCTGCGGCCGAACAAGGGCTGGGCGTCGCGGACCAATCGACCATAGCCTGCATCGCCACCGACAAAGGGCCGTAGCCGGTAAAGCGGATGGGTGTTCAGGGCGGGCAGCAGGTGTTGATAGCCGAGCGCAAACACATCCAGCGCGCCATCACCGAAGGTGTAGCTGGCAAATTCGGCACTGAGGCGGCCGCCTTCGGCACCGGGCATGCCAGCGCCGACGACCAGCGAGAGTGCGCTTTTGGTGGTCAGAGATGTATCGCTGACCACCACGCCATTCAGGCTTTCCTTGATGCCAAGCTGCTGCTGGCCGACACGGGCGCCGAGCAGCAGATCTGCCTGTGCCGGCACTGCCAGTACCAGCAGGAGGATGGCGACGAGTGTTTTCATGGGTGCAGGCCAGTACGGTCGGGAGTGCCGATAGTGGCACAGTCACAGGCTTCCGGCAGGTGTCGGGCGGTTGGTAACCCAGCAGCAAGGCCTTCACGACTGTTCGAAGGGTGATGGCGGCTGGCGGCCCCAACGCCGAGCTGGTTCAGCGCAGCGACATCACCGGCCAGCCCTTGGCGAGCGCATGTGCGCGCAGCACGTCGTCGGGGTCGACGGCCACCGGCCGTGCGGCAAACTCCAGCAGGGGAATGTCGTTGCGCGAGTCTGAATAGAAGCAGCAGCCCTCTGCCGACTCGCCGGTAGCGGCCAGCCAGTCGTTGAGGCGGTCAATCTTGCCGTGCTGGTAGCAGGGAACACCCGCAACGCGGCCGGTATAGCGGCCGTCCTGCATTTCTGGTTCGGTGGCAATCAGGTCGTCAACGCCGAGTTCGGCGGCGATGGGCCCCGTGATGAAGCGGTTGGTGGCGGTAATGATGAGCAGGCGGTCGCCCGCTGCCCGGTGTTGCGCTAGCAGCTCGCGGCCCTTGGGCAGGATCATGGTGCTCACCTGCTCGGTCATGAAGGCGCGGTGCCAGGCGGCCAGCGTTTCCGGCTCCTCACGCACCAATACCGAAAACACGAATTCGCTGTAGGCGATGATGTCCAACTCGCCCCGGCAGTAGTCACTGTAGAAGCGGTCGTTCTGGGCCTTGTACCAAGCGCCGTCGACCAAGCCCCGGCTTACCAGGAATTCGCCCCAGGCGTGATCGGAGTCGCCGGCCAGCAGGGTGTTGTCGAGGTCGAATATGGCGAGTGTCATCACGGGCTCCGGCGAGGGCGTTTGAAATTTGAAATCGGCGGCCTTTATAGCAGCACCGCTGCGACAGGCCTTACCAAAGGCTGCCCAAGTGTTAAGCGCTGCCCAAGCACAGGCTTTATAAAGGGCGGCCACAACGATGCCGCACCAAGGCAGCCCGATAACCAACACCGGGACGGGCAGCGGCGAATGATACCCGAGGCGGCGTTTGTGCTCGCCGGCCGGCTGACCTGAAAAGACAAATAAAACCGCCCGGGTGCTTGCCCCTTTCACTGCTCCTAGAGTATTTATAAAACAATGACTTGGAGGGTCATGCTCAGGTTCTCTCGAAACCGCCCCACACCCTCCCCACCTCTTTGAGATGCCGCCGTGATCGACGCCGATGGCTTCCGCCCCAACGTGGGCATCATCATTACCAACCGGCAGGGCCAAGTGCTCTGGGCCCGGCGCCGGGGCCATGACGCTTGGCAATTCCCGCAGGGCGGCATCAATCCCGAAGAGTCGCCGGAAGAGGCCATGTACCGCGAGCTCTGGGAAGAAGTCGGGCTGGAGGTGCCGGATGTGCGCATTCTGGCCGCCACCAAGGGCTGGTTGCGTTACCGCCTGCCCCGCCGCTTTGTGCGCAACGACAGCGATCCGGTGTGTATCGGACAGAAGCAGCGCTGGTTTCTGCTGCAGCTCGACAGCGACGAAAGCCGTATCAATCTTTCGTGTTCCCAGCCGGCCGAGTTCGATGGCTGGCGCTGGGTGAGCTACTGGTATCCGCTCGATCAGGTGGTGGTGTTCAAGCGTGAAGTGTATCGCCGCGCGCTGCTGGAGCTGGCGCCGCGCTTGCCATTCGCGCGCTGAAGTAGGCGATGTTTGCCGGCCGCTAGCGGCCGGGTTGTTACAGGTGTCGCATCAGGCGATGCCTGCCTTGCCGGCGCTGCCGGTGGTGTTACCGGAAGCGCCATGCCCATGCTGGAAGAACTGCGCAAGATCGTACAAGACGTGGACTCCGCGCCGAATTTCACGGCGGCGCTGGACATCATGGTCGCGAGCGTGCGCAAGACCATGGGCACCGAGGTCTGCTCGGTTTACCTGCTCGACGACAAAACCAACCGTTATGTGCTGATGGCAACCGAAGGCCTCAATCCGGAATCCATCGGTGTGGTGTCACTGGCCTGGAACGAGGGCTTGGTCGGCCTGTGTGGCGCGCGCGAAGAGCCGATCAATCTCGACAACGCATCGGCGCATCCGAAATATCACTACTTGCCGGAAACCGGCGAAGAAAAATACAACTCCTTTCTCGGTGCCCCCATCATGCACCGACGCAAGGTGCTGGGCGTGCTCGTCGTGCAGCAGCGCGACCAGCGCAAGTTCGACGAATCCGAAGAAGCCTTTCTGGTCACGCTCTCGGCGCAGCTCTCTGGCGTGGTGGCCCATGCCAAAGCCGTTGGCGCGTTTGAAACCACGCGAACCGCGCCACGCGCTAACGTTACGCGTATGTTCAGCGGTATTGCGGGCGCCACCGGCATTGTCATCGGGCGTGCCGTGGTCATGTATCCGCCGGCCGATATCGACTCCGTGCCCGACCGTATTGCTGAAGATACCGACGAAGAAATCGCGCTGCTGCAGCAAGCGCTCGAAGCCGTGCGCCACGATGTGGCCGAGCTGAATGAGAAAATGGCGAACACGCTCATGCCGGAAGAGCGGGCGCTGTTCGATGTGTATCTGCGCATGCTCGACGACAACGCACTGGGCGGCGAGATTGTCGAGCGCATTGTGGCCGGCAACTGGGCACAGGGCGCCCTGCGCGAAGTGATCGAAGAGCATATGCAGGCCTTCGCCGCGATGGATGACCCCTATCTGCGCGAACGCATGGCTGACGTGCGCGATCTGGGCCTGCGCATTCTGGCGCACCTGCAAAAGCAGGATGGCTCCAGCCTGCGCGACTTCCCGGAAAAATCGATTCTGATCGGTGAAGAAATCACCACCGCCATGCTGGTGGAAACCCCGCTGGACAAAATAGCCGGCATCGTCACCGTGACGGGCGCGGCCAATTCGCATATGGCGATTGTGGCGCGTGCTCTCGGCTTGCCCACAGTGGTCGGTGTCAGTGATTTGCCCGTCACGCAGCTCGATGACACGGAGCTGATTGTCGATGCGTATCAGGGGCGCGTGTATGTGCAGCCCTCGCGCCAGTTGCGCACGCGCTACAAAGACATCATCAAGGAAGAGCAGCAGCTCGTTGCCGGGCTTGAGGCGTACAAGGATTTGCCCGCCGAAACGCCCGACGGTCATCGGGTGGCCCTGTATGTGAACACCGGCCTGATGGCCGATGTGGCGCGTGGCAAAGAGCGTGGCGCCGAAGGCGTCGGCCTGTACCGCACCGAAATTCCGTTCATGCTGCGCGAGCGCTTTCCGGGTGAAGAGGAGCAGCGCGGCATTTATCGTCAGCAACTCGAGGCTTTTTCGCCGCGGCCGGTCACCATGCGCACGCTGGATATCGGCGGCGACAAAGACCTGCCGTATTTCCCGATCAAAGAAGACAACCCGGCGCTGGGCTGGCGCGGCATCCGCATCACGCTCGATCATCCAGAAATTTTCATGGTGCAGATTCGCGCCATGCTGAAGGCCGCCATCGGCTTCGATAATCTGCAAGTCATGCTGCCGATGATTTCCTCGGTGTTTGAAATCGAGGAAGCGCTGCACCTGATTCACCGTGCGGTGATGGAAGTGCAGGAAGAAGAGGGCGTGCCGATTGCCATGCCGCGCGTTGGCGTGATGGTGGAAGTGCCCGCCACCGTGCTGCAGATTGCCGACATGGCACAGCTGGTGGATTTTGTGTCCGTCGGCTCTAACGATCTCACGCAGTACATGCTGGCAGTGGATCGCAACAACACGCGCGTGGCCGACATTTACACGCCGTATCACCCCTCTGTCTTGCGGGCTTTGCAGATCGTGGTGGACGAAGCGCACCGCGTTGGCCGACCCGTCGGCATCTGCGGTGAAATGGCCGGTGATCCTGCCACCGCCATTTTGCTGGTCGCCATGGGCTTCGATTCACTCTCGATGAGTGCCAGCAATCTGCTGCGCGTGCGCAAAGCCATCCGCACGATTCCCTTCATTCAGGCGCGCAGCCTGCTGGAGCAGGTGATGCAGGTGGACAACGCTGCCGTCATCAAGAGTCTGGTCGAGTTCGAGCTGGAAGACCTGGGGTTGATGGATCTGATCCGCCCGAAAAACAAAGGCTGATTTTCAATGCGCGCGCGAATGCTCCGCTAGCGTAGGGCCTCGGCGTGGCCGTCCTGTTGCAGGAGTAGTGCCGACGTCCGCTTTTTGGGGGGGGCTTGGGTTGACGTTTTCAGCGCCTGTGAGTCGCCCCCACTTTCCTTTCCATTGATGTGTAAAGCGGTACTCTCTTGCCTTTCATGTGGGGGGCAGCGCCATGCCTGAGTGCTGGCTTGGCCAGTGCCCTACCGCCCGTAACAGCGACAGAAAAGTAATGACGAGCAGTGTTGCTTGAATAAGTATTGGCGGTGCGCAGAGTCGTTAAATGACTGAATGTAACCAAGGAGCAAGCGTGATGAGGTCGGGTGATGATGGAAATATTCGGCGGGCTGCCAGTGGTTTCTTTTCGGGAACACTGGTGCATACCAAAGAAGGGTTGATGCCGATTGAAAAGATAAAGGTAGGCGACTGGGTGCTGTCCAAGCCGGAATTGGGTGAGGGTGAAGTCAGCTACAGGCGCGTGGTGAATACCTTCGAGTTTGATGACAAAGAAGTATGGTTTGTATCATACGATGCCCTGGAGCCAAAACCAGGTGAGGACAGGGGCGACGGCTTTATTGTGGTGACGGGGAATCATCCATTCTGGGTGGTTCATGAATCACAGTTCGACGAAGAGGACGAGCGTGTTTCGGTCAACTGCTGGAGGCGCGCTGATCAGTTAACGGGTTTTGAAACCGTATTGCTTGCGGATGGGCGCTTGGGTGGTCTGAGTATAATATCTAAAATTTACAGAATGCCGTATGAAGGAATTGGTTGGATTGCGCGCGATGATGAGGGCTTAGGGCCAGTTATCGATTTGCGTGGCGATAAGGCTTTTTCTCCATTGTTTGGCAATCGCTCCGCAGAGTATTTTTCGAAAATAAAAAATGACTTTTATGGCTGTCGTGTTGGGGATAGCAGAGTAAGCAAGCCAATATACAATCCTTTGTTGGGGTATGGTGTTTCTTACGATACGATGGGCTATGTGGGTAATCAGGATATTTTTTTTAGTGGCGGTAATGATAAATTTTACAGGGCAAAAGTCTACAGCATAGAGGTGGAAGATAATCACACCTACTTTGTTGATGCGCTCGGTGTATGGGTGCATGGCGCTGGGTTTATGCTCAAGTCTTGAGCTGCATAGCTTCTTGATTTTTGCGGAATGGCACGACGTGCCTTATTTTGAGTGGGGACGCCAATCAAGATTCTTCTCGGTAGTGTTTTTGGGGCGGTCAATTACAGCGCTTTCAAAAAGCCTTGCTTTGCAAAAACTGATCAACATATGAATGATGCAGGACGAATGTGCGTTGAGGTGCAGGAGCATACGCGATGGGGCCAGGTGATGATGGAAATATTCGGCGGGCTGCCAGTGGTTTCTTTTCGGGAACATTGGTGCATACCAAAGAAGGGTTGATGCCGATTGAAAAGATAAAGGTGGGCGACTGGGTGCTGTCCAAGCCGGAGTCAGGCGAGGGCGAAGTCAGCTACAAGCGAGTGGTGAATACCTTCGAGTTTGATGACAAAGAAGTGTGGTTTGTGTCGTATAGATGGGACGTAAAATTAAAGCCGAAAGAAGAGTGGGGCGACGGGTTTGCTATAGTTACCGGGAATCATCCATTCTGGGTGGTTTATGAGTCGAGCTTCGAAGAATTCGATGAAGACCATGAGCCTGTTTTGGTAAATCGCTGGATGCGTGCCGATCAATTGACGGGCGATGAAACGGTATTGTTGGCTGATGGAAGCTTGGCTTGCCTGATTCGAGTTCAAAAGATATATAAAACACCATATGAAGGAATTGGTTGGCTTGAGTTCGATGAAGAGGGTTACGGCCCTGTGATTGATTTGCGTGGAGATAAGGCTTTTGCTCCGTTGCTTGGAAATCGCACTGCGGCGTATTTTTCGAAGGTAGAAAACGACTTTTATGGCTATCGTGTTGGGAATAATAGAGTTAAAAAACCAATATATAATCCGTTGTTAGAGTATGGTGTTTCTTACGACGAAATGGGTGGAGTGGAAAACCGAGACTTTTGTTTTGGCAATATGGATAATCGCTTTTATAGAGCTAAAGTTTACAACATCGAAGTGGGGGATAATCACACCTATTTTGTTGATGCGCCAGGTGTATGGAGTCACAACACCGGCTTTATATCGAAAGGTTGAAATGGCACTTCCTCGTATTTTCGCTGATTATCCAGTTGGAGGGCAGCCGGCCATAAAAGTTTTGGCTGCGCCACTGCTTTATGTCTGCCGCAGACAAGAGAGTCTCCGCAGGCTTTTGGCTTTGAAGTAAAATTTTCTCAACCTCTACACTATGCAGGATGCACGTATGTCGAAATGGATGAAGGTTTTGTTGTTGTCGATTTTCTTTATTGCCACGTCCATGCTGACTGTCTCGCAATATGGTATCGAGAAAAAATATTCGCTTCATGGTCGGCAGGCCGTCGCCACCGTCGATGAGATTCGGTTTGTTGAGCAAGCGCGGCCCTCGGGGCAGAGGCCGCGCTTGTTTGACTCCGCTGATGACCGGACAGAAAAGTATAGGAGTGCGCTGGCGGTGCTGTCTTATGTGAACAGGGATGGCGTGTTGGTGACATTCGAGAAAAGCCTGTCTGAAAGCGAGCGGAGTTTGTTGGCCAAGCAGGGCAGTCACCCGATTGAGTACATTTCATTTGAGCGGAACTCCGAGCGATTTCCGGAGTCGTGGCCAAAATTTTTGGTCATTTTAGGGGGCGTGTCTTTTATATCGCTTCTGCTCTTGATTCGTGTCGTCAGAACGCCATCGGAGGTGGATGACGATGATGATGCTCCCACGCCTGCCTTTATGGCCTGGCCGCTTCGAGGGGGACTCTTGTTGATGGCCGTAGGTGGCGTATCGGCTGGCGTTATTGGGGTGTTGACCAGCTCGTCACCGGGGGCTGATGACTTCTTTGTGCTGGGCGCTGGCATCGCATGCGGTTGGGCATTCTTCAAGTCTCTAAGCATGCGCTAGTAGTGCCCGGCGTATTTTCTAAAAGGGCGCGCCAGCCCGGTGGGGTGGGTAGTCAATCGGCTGGTGGCCTGTCTTCCCGCAAATGGGGGGCCGAGGTCAGTCCTTATCTCCGATCAAAACTGAATTCGCTGCGCTCACCCGTGCCTTCCGGTGTAAACGTCTGCTCGGCAAACCGTATGCGTTGCTGGCCCGCCAGCACCACGGTGGAGCAGCGCGTGCCGTAGCCGCCCGACCGGATGAATGGCGGTGACAGCATCCGCTCCATGGCAAGGCCAACGCCGGTGTTCGGCAATTCGTCGTCGGGCGCGGCGCGGTCGTCTGCCAGCAGCGAGAACAGTGCGGTGGTCGAGGGGGCGCCCAACATCCCGGCAAGGCCGTCGCGTGCGCGCTGCACCTTGGGCCAGGGCGTGTTGAACAGGTGGTTGCTGAGGGCGTGTACGCCTGGCGCGACGGCCTCGGGCGCGGCAGCACGATTGCTCACCCACCAGAGGTTGTCCCTATCACCCACCAGCAGGTTGAAGCCGCTGTAATCGGTGCCCGTGGAGGCGATGGCCGCGGCGTAGTCCTGCGGGCTGTCGTGGCCCTCCAGAAAGCCGCTGACCAGCAGCCCGCGTGAACGGCGGCCTTGCGGGGCACCCGGTTCGCGCACATTGGTCAGTGCGGCGAAGCGGCCGTGCCGGGTGATGCCGAGCCAGGTGCCGCCAGCAGCAAGGTCGCGCCCGGCAAGCACATCGGGCGCTCCTTCCCAGAAGCGGGCGGGGGTGGTGGGACGGTGATGGAACTCGTCGCGGTTGGCGGCAACGATCAGCGGGTAGTCAGGGTTGGCCTGCCAGGCCAGGGCAATCAGGCACATGGGGGACTCCTTGCGGGTTCAAGGGAGTGTTTCTCTCTATCCGGCACCGGCTGGCGCTGAGGTCGAGGCCTGTTGCTGGCGGTTCTAGCGGCCTGCAAGCGGGTGCCCGGTAACACAATCGGCGGTTCATTCGGCGCCCGCGCCATGGGAGAATCCGGGCCTTGCTGATCGCCGGCGCCCGTTCGGGCGCAAAGGAAATGCCTTGTTAGTTTATCCCCATATCGATCCTGTCGCCCTTTCGCTGGGCCCACTCAAGGTGCACTGGTACGGCTTGATGTACTTGGCCGGATTTGCCGCCGGCTATGGCCTGGCGCGCTGGCGTGCCAAGCGCGCGGGTTGGAGTGCCGAGATGGTCTCCGACATGATTTTCTACATCGCCATGGGCGTGATTGTGGGCGGCCGCTTTGGCTATGTGCTGTTTTACGGCTTTGACCGGCTGGTGAGTGATCCGCTCTGGGCCATTCGCGTGTGGGAAGGCGGCATGAGTTTCCATGGCGGCCTGCTGGGTGTGCTGGTGGCCATGGGGCTGTTTGCGCGGCAGTACAAACTGAACTGGTTTGATGTGATGGATTTTGTGGCGCCGCTGGTGCCGCCCGGCATTTTCTTCGGGCGCATGGGTAATTTCATCGGCGGCGAATTATGGGGTCGGCCGGTGGTCGATCAGAACTACCCGCTGGCGATGGTGTTTCCGCATGTCGACAATCTGGCGCGGCATCCATCGCAGTTGTACGAGGCGGTGCTGGAGGGGCTGCTGCTGTTTGCGCTGCTGTGGTGGTACTCGGCAAAGCCGCGGCCACGCATGGCGGTCGGTGCGCTGTTCCTGACCGGTTATGGTGTAGCGCGGTTTACGGTCGAATTTTTCCGTCAGCCCGATGCCGACAAAGGCTTCATCCTGTTTGACTGGATGACCATGGGCCAGATTCTGACTGTGCCTATGATTCTGGGTGGCTTGGTAGTTTTGCTGGTGGCCTACCGCAACGAGCGGCTGAACCAGAAGGGGGGACAACTGTCGTGAAGCAATATCTGGATTTCATGCGTCATGTGCGTGAGCACGGCACCTTCAAGTCGGATCGCACCGGCACCGGTACGTATTCGGTGTTCGGTTACCAGATGCGTTTCAATCTGGCGGATGGTTTTCCGGTGCTGACCACCAAAAAGCTGCACCTCAAGTCCATCATCCATGAGCTGTTGTGGTTCCTGAAGGGCGAAACCAATATCCGCTATCTCAAGGAAAACGGCGTGTCCATCTGGGATGAATGGGCGGATGAGAGCGGCAACCTCGGCCCGGTCTACGGTTCGCAGTGGCGTTCCTGGCCGACGGCGGATGGTCGGCATATCGACCAGATCACGCAGGTCATCGAGCAGATAAAGGCGACGCCCGATTCGCGCCGGCTGATTGTGTCGGCGTGGAATGTCGGTGAGATAAGCAATATGGCGCTGCCGCCCTGCCATGCGTTTTTCCAGTTTTATGTTGCTGACGGCAAGCTCTCCTGCCAGCTCTACCAGCGCAGTGCCGATATTTTCTTAGGCGTGCCCTTCAATATCGCCAGCTATGCCTTGCTGACCTTGATGGTGGCGCAGGTCTGCGATTTGCAGCCCGGCGAGTTTGTCTGGACGGGTGGCGATTGCCACTTGTACAGCAATCATCTGGAGCAGGCCGACTTGCAGCTTTCGCGTGAGCCGAAGGCGTTGCCGACACTGCGCATCAACCCGGATGTCCGAAATATTTTCGATTTTGTTTTCGACGATTTCACGCTCGAAGGCTATGAGCACCATCCGCACATCAAGGCGCCGGTCGCCATTTAGCGGCAGCTCTACGCTGTGCGAATGAATTCGCGCCTACAAAAGCGGCACCGCCAGGGTGCTGACCCTGCCTTATGAAGAACATTGAAAATGCATGACGAAAAGCCCCGCCTTGCCTTGATTGCCGCCGTTGCTGAAAACGGCTGTATCGGCATCGACAACAAGCTGCCCTGGTATCTGCCGGAAGACCTCAAGTACTTCAAGTCGGTCACTAGTGGCAAAGCGGTGATCATGGGGCGCACGACATTTGATTCGCTTGGCCGTCCGCTGCCCAATCGCACCAATATCGTGATTACCCGCAATCCGTCGTATACCGCCCCTGAAGGGGTGCGCATCGTGCATTCGCTGGATGAGGCGCTGGTGCTGGCGGAGAGCGTTGCCTTCATTGATGGCAGTGACGAGGTGGTGATTATCGGCGGCGCGCAAATTTATGCCGAGGCGCTGCCAAAGGTTGACCGGCTGTATCTCACGGAAGTGAAAAAAAGCGTGCCGGGCGATGCGTTCTTTCCGGCCTGGAACAGGGCGGAATGGAAAGAAGTGGCGCGCGCCGAGCACCACTACGAACCTTCGCTGCTGGATTACGCGTTTGTGGTTTACGAACGGCACGCTTGAGTGTCAGTGTCAGTGTCAGTGTCAGTGTCAGTTTGGCCCGGCCCCGATTGCCATGCGGCGGCGTGCAACTCTGTGTTTTCCGGATTGACCTGATGTGATGACGAATTTTCATGACCAATAAAAACCGGCCAATGGCCGGTTTTTATTGTACGCCAGCCTCAGTACCAGCCCAGCACTTCAAATTGCAGATACCAGACACCGAGCGAGCCGAAGAAATTCACCAGAATCGCTGGCATGAAGCGCAAGTGCGCGCCGAAGGTGTAGGTCTTTTCGATACTCATGGCCATCACGCCAGCCGCCGAGCCCACCACGGTGAGCGAGCCGCCAATACCCACCATCATCGCGTTCAGCGCCCACTGGCTCTGGCTCATCTCCGGGTTAGACATGAGTGCGGCGGCTTCCACGGGCACGTTGTCCATGATGCCGGATGCAATACCGAGCACCACATTCACAAAGGTCGGCGAGGTGTTTTCGAACAGCCAGGAAATGTACGAGAGCCAGCCCACATGGTTCAGTGCCGACACCGCCGTGATGATGCCGATAAAGAACAGCAGCGTGTTCCACTCCACTTTTTGTATCTGGTCTTGCCAGGGAATCTCGATGCCTTTGCGGAACTGCAGCCACCAGGCATAGAGCACGACAAAGCCGAGGCCGCTACCGATGGCAAACTCGATGTCCACATGCAGCACCATGTTCAGCACCACCGACGACACCACGGCGAGAATGCTGATGGCGGTCAGTCCGAGTCCGCCTGGTTTCAGCACCTCACGCGCGGTGGACACCTGGATGAGTTCCTGGCTCTCGATGCGGTTCAGGTAGAAAAAGTGCAGGGTCAGTGCAGAGAGCAGCCAGCCGATGATGGCGGCGGGAATCAGCAGTAGTAGCCCGGCAATCGAAATCTTGCCCGCGAGCACCACCATGAGTGATGTCGATGTGCCCACAAACCAGATGCCGCTGTTCGACGACAGGATGATGTTGCACATGGCTACACGCGTGTATTCCGGATTCACCGACAGCCGCTTGATCGATTTGCCGAAAATCATTGCGGTGGTGATGTTGTTCAGGAAGGGCGAGAGCACGGCGCAGAGCGCGCCGGAGGCCCAGAACATGCCACGCGCACCGAGACCGCGGTCGAGCAGGAACTGGTTGAGTGCGCCAAACACGTTCCGCTCGTTGAGCAGCTCGACAATCATCCACATGAAGGCCATGAAGCCGATCAGCGCAAAGAGTTCGGCTTTGGTTTCATGCTGGGACTCGGCGAAGTGCTCGAAGCCGGCGGGATTGTAGAGGTAGTAATAAAGACCGATGACAGCAAGGCCGGTCATCATGAACAGCGCCGGCTTGAACTTGTCCATTTCCAGTTGCGCTTCAAACATGATCAGCGTCATGCCGAGCAGGAAGATAGCCAGTACAGCGAGTCCGGCTGCACTGAACGGTTCGATCAACATGGGGAGAGGCTCCGCGAAGCGAAACCGGCGGCCGCCGGCGCCGGGCATTGTAAGGGCGCGGCAACAAGCGGCCATGGCGCCTCAGGCAATTTTTTGTGCGGACGAAATCTGGCCTGATTGATGCAGAGCAATAGGGTGTGCAGACGTCGCCGCCTTTGTCTGTTTCGGGTTGTGGCGGTCACAACCCTGTGCTTGAATCCGCGCCCGCAAGCCTCCTTCCCCTGTTCCTCCTGCTCTGGACTGCAATCATGTACGCACTGATGGCCCTCGTATTTGTGCTCGGCTACCTTTGCATTGCCTTCGAACACCCGCTCAAGATCGACAAGGCCGCCTCTGCGCTGCTGACGGCTGTCATCGCCTGGACGGTGCTGGTGCTCGGAGCCGATGCCATTCTTCCCTTGGTCGAAGGCGCTGTGGCGGGCGCGGACAACACCCATGTCGTGGTGCACGAGTTGCGGCATCACCTGGGGGAAATTTCCGAAATCCTCTTCTTCCTGATGGGCGCGATGACCATTGTGGAACTGATTGATGCCCATGAAGGCTTCAAGGTCATCACCGATCGCATCACCACGACCAATCGCGTCAAGCTGCTCTGGCTGGTGTGCTTCATCACCTTCTTCCTGTCGGCGGCGCTGGATAACCTGACGACAACCATCGTCATGGTGTCGCTGCTGCGCAAGCTGATTCGCGACCAGCAGGAGCGCTGGTTTTATGCCGGCATGGTGGTGATTGCGGCCAATGCCGGTGGCGCCTGGTCACCGATTGGCGACGTCACCACGACCATGCTCTGGATCGGCAATCAGGTGACGGCCCATGGCATCGTGGTCAAGCTCATCATCCCCAGCCTGGTGTGCTTGTTGGTGCCCTTGCTGATCCTGAGTGTGAGCATGCGCGGCAGCATCGAGCGCCCGGCGCATGAAGAAACCGAAGAGGAGCGCCGTGATCCGACGTCGCCTTTTGAGCGCAACCTGGTGTTCGGACTCGGTATTGGCGCCCTGTTGTTCGTGCCCGTCTTCAAGACCGTGACGCATCTGCCGCCCTATATGGGCATCCTGTTCGGCCTTGGCGTGCTCTGGGTCGCCACGGAAATCATTCATCGCGGCAAGAATGATGAAGACAAGCATCCCCTGTCCGTGGTGGGCGTATTGCGTCGTGTGGACACCACCAGCGTCCTGTTCTTTCTCGGCATCCTGCTGGCCGTTTCAAGCCTGGCCACGGCCGGCCACCTGACACAAGTGGCCACCTTGCTCAAAGAAGGACTGGGTGACATTTACGCCATCAATATCGCTGTCGGACTGCTGTCTTCCGTGGTCGATAACGTGCCGCTGGTGGCGGGTGCCATGAAGATGTACCCCTTGGTGACGCCGGATGCGCTGGCTGCGGCCGCCGCCGCCGACGCGGGCTGGTTGTCCAGCTTTGTGGTGGATGGCGTGTTCTGGGAGATGCTCGCTTTCTGTGCCGGCACAGGCGGCAGTTGCCTGATTATCGGTTCGGCGGCGGGTGTTGCGGCGATGGGAATGGAGAAGATCAGCTTCTTCTGGTACCTGAAGAAAATCAGCCTGTTGGCCCTGATCGGCTATCTGGCGGGGGCCTTTACCTACATCGGCATGGTGTCGCTGGCGTAAGCCGTCCGGCCCATAAAAAAACCCGGCGCTATGCCGGGTTTTTTTATGGGCCGCTTTTGCTCAGCCGGCACCTACGTCTACAACGACGGGCTCGCTTTCCGAGCAGCCATGGTCATTGCAGAGTGCCACCTTGATTTCGGCCGGGCCGGCGGTGTCCAGAGGGAGTGTAATGGTGGCCTTTTGTTCTTCTGGTGAGGCCATGGTCAGGGTGCCACTCTCGACTTCGACTCCATTCACATAAACCGCCCAGTGCCGGCCGTTCTCACCCCACCACATGTTCCAGGTAAAAGGCTGCACGGCGCCGACGGTCAGTTTGGTCGGGAGCGCGGCAAGTTGAGGGCGGCCTGGCGACATCAGGCTGCCGTCGCCGGGTGTTTTACCTTTGTTATTGACCGCATTGCTATTGGCCAGGCTGGCGGCTTGTTCGCCGCAGGCTGTGATCAGCAGGGCGGGAAGAAAAACGGCGAGCATCCGGGCGCGCGAGGAGGAGAAAGTAGCCATAGAGGCCTCCGCAGGTAGATGACAGGCGCAGTCTAGGCCCGTCGGCCAACTGAATCACCTGTTAAAGGTGACGTTTTTTGTCATCTTTTTGCGGTTTGTGACAGTGTTCGGGGTTTGGGGCGCGAGGCGGTCACGCCTTCTTTGCGGACGAGTGCCTGTCTGCTGAGGGTGATAAGCGAGGAGTCGTCACGGTGGGGCTTCTGAGGCGGACGGGTGAAGGGCTGTGTGAGGCGACAACGCTGGCTTGAATGGGCCGGAGGTCATCGCCTGAGCCAGGAGGGGCATGGCCCGGAAACGGAAACGCCGGCTGGGGAGCCGGCGTTCGGGGAGTCTTGGTGGCCCAGCCCAGAATCGAACTGGGGACACGCGGATTTTCAATCCGCTGCTCT
>JAUXNL010000141.1 GCA_030684415.1 Moraxellaceae bacterium
GGCACTGAATAACCCAAAACCGCTAAGGCTGAGCCCTACAGAAGCCCATGCTTTTAGTGCACAAGCCCTTCGACATTCCCGAAAGGCTCAGCGCAAACGGCGCCTTTTCAGAGCCTCACCAACAGAACAAGCTGCCACCCCAAAAAAATTCCTGCCATCCGGAAACACCATGACCACGCTGCGCTGCCCGCTCTGCCCTCTGCCGCTAGAGACCGGTGAAAAAACCGCACGCTGCGCCGCCGGCCACAGCTTCGACCGCGCCAAAGAAGGCTATTGGCATCTGCTGCCCGTGCAGCAGAAAAACAGTCTCGACCCCGGTGATGACGCCAATATGGTCGCGGCCCGACAAGCCTTTCTCGACGCCGGCCACTATCAGCCCCTGCGCGCCACGCTCAGTGGACTGATCGCACCGCTGCACGCCAAACACCTGCTCGACAGCGGCTGCGGCGAAGGCTGGTACACCAGCGCTTTGCGCGACATCGTGCCCAACGTCACCGCACTCGACATCAGCAAGCACGCCATCCGCCGCGCCGCCCGCCGGCGCCGCGACATCACCTGGCTGGTGGCCAGCAGCATGGCCTTGCCGCTGCTGGATGTCAGTGTCGATGTCATCACCGCCATTTTCAGCCCGCTCGATCTCGCCGAATGCGCACGCGTGCTGCGCCCCGGCGGCCATCTGGTGATCGCCGCACCGGGAGAAAAACATTTGTGGGAATTGCGCGCCGCGCTATACGAAGAAGTGCGCCCACCTGTGCCGGAAAAATGGCAGGCGCAGTGTGGCGACACCTTCACGCTCACTCACGAGGCCCGCACAGGATTCACCATGCCGCTTGCCAGCAATGCCTCAGTGAACCAGCTACTCATGATGACGCCGCATTACTGGCGAGCACCGCGCGAACGCCGCGACGCCGTGGCCGCGTATGACGCACTGACAGTGCAAGCAGATTTTCAACTGCTGGTATTCAGAAAGACGCCAACGTCTTGAAGAAATGGCGCCCTGGAGACGATTCGAACGTCCGACCTGCCCCTTAGGAGGGGGCTGCTCTATCCAGCTGAGCTACCAGGGCACGGCGCGCGATTCTCGCCGTCCCAGCCGCTGTGGGCAAGCCCGAAGCAAAGCACCAGACAGCAAAAGGCCCGGAAATCCGGGCCTTTTGCCTGCTACACGCGTCAGACGCGCTACCTGAGAGAGTGGAAGCCCCGGCCGATCGGAGCTTCCCGGCGCCACCGGAGAGAGACGGTGGTCACCTCATCACCGGCCAAGCCGGAGATTCCTGCACGGCGCCCTTGCTGAAAGCAGCACCGGTATAACGGGTGAGGCCGTTTGTGGTCAGTTGAACAATGCCTCGCTCGACAGACCCTGCGCCTCCAGCAAATCGCGCATCCGCTTGAGGCCGTCTACCTGTATCTGGCGGACCCGCTCGCGGGTCAGGCCGATTTCTTCGCCCACTTCTTCCAGCGTCGCCACTTCGTGCCCGCGCAGGCCGAAGCGGCGGGACAAGACTTCGCGCTGCTTTTCCGGCAGCTCGTCGAGCCAGGCATCCAGACTCATGCGCATGTCTTCGTCCTGCACATCATCGGCAGGATCATGCGCGTTCATGTCGGGAATCGTCTCGCCGAGCGTGCGGTCAGAATCGCCGCCAATCGGGGAGTCGATGGACGACACGCGCTCGTTCAGGCCCAGCATGCGCTGTACATCCTCCACCGGGCGGTCGAGCAGGCGGGCAATTTCGTCTGCACTGGGCTCGTGATCGAGCTTGTGGCTGAGCTCTCGGGCCGCGCGCAGGTACACATTCAGTTCTTTCACCACATGGATGGGCAGGCGCACGGTGCGGGTCTGGTTCATCAGGCCGCGCTCGATGGTCTGGCGAATCCACCAGGTGGCATAGGTCGAAAAGCGGAAGCCGCGCTCAGGATCGAATTTTTCGACCGCATGAATGAGGCCGAGATTGCCCTCTTCAATCAGGTCGAGCAGGGTGAGCCCGCGATTCACGTACCGGCGCGAGATTTTCACGACCAGCCGCAGATTGCTTTCGATCATGCGCTTGCGCGCGCTTTCGATGCCTTGGCGTGCACGGCGGGCGTAGAAAACTTCTTCGTCGGCCGAGAGCAGGGGAGAAAAACCGATTTCGTTGAGATACAGCTGGGTGGCATCCAGCGTGGATTGCAGTGAGCCGTAACGACTGCGGCCGGTGGCAACCTTGCCTGACGTGGGGTCTGAGCCCCCCGTGTGCTTTCTGTCCATGATCACTCCCTCGTCGTTGGTGCCGACCAGTGCGGAGTCGTGGACTTACTCGCGGTTGGGAAGAAACCGGAGTGGGTCCACCGGCTTGCCGCCTTCACGAATCTCGAAATGCAGCTTTTCGCGATCCGTACCCGTTGCACCGAGCTGCGCAATGGGCTGGCCAAGCTTCACGCGCTCACCCTCAGCAACCAGAAAACGGTCATTGTGGGCATAGGCGCTGATGTAGTTATCGTCATGCCGGACAATGATCAGTCGGCCATAGCCCACCAATCCCGTACCGGCATACACCACCGTCCCGTCGGCGGCAGCCAGCACAGAATCCCCCCGCTTTCCGCCGATGTCTACCCCCTTTCCGGGGAGGCCGGGCGAGCCGAAACGGGCCAGCAGCGGGCCTTTGACCGGCCAGGCCCATGCCAATCCACTGCTGGCGCGGGCTGGCGCCGTGGTGGGGGATAGGGAGGCAGTTGCGCCGGCAGAGACAGGCGGTGTGGTTTTCACGACAGCGGCAGGAACGGCCGGCCTTGGTGACTTTTCGGTCGCGCCCGGAATGGGCTTGGCAACTTCTTTTCCGCCCCCTTTGGCAGCGTCCTTTGCGCTCTCTTTCGCGCTTTCTTTTGCAGGAACGGGAGCAGCGGCAGGTCGGGGCGGTAACTGGCCGGACAGCTTGAGGCGCTGCCCGGGCCGGATCAGGTAGGTCGTGGTGTTGAGGCCGTTGAGCGCTGCCAGATCGCGATAATCCTTGTCGTAGCGCAGAGCGATGGCATACAGCGTTTCACCGGGTGCCACCACATGCTCTTGTGCGCCGGCAACTGGAGAACGGCGGTCTTCTACCACGGGCGGCTTTTTGCCCGCACAGGCGCCGAGCAGCAACAGCAAGCACAGCATCGCCAGCCGTTGCAGACGCATCAGAGCACGCCCCCCAGCATGGGCACAAAGCGCACCTGCTCCAGCAGCCGTGTCTCCTGTTTGTCGCCACGGCGGGTAATGAGTAGCAGGTCCTGCACCTCGCCACCGCCCACCGGAATGATGAGACGGCCACCATCGGCCAACTGGTCGACCAATGCCTTGGGCACGCCCAGCGGTGCGGCCGTGGCGATGATGCCGTCAAAGCCGCCTTCTTCGGGCCAGCCCATACCACCATCGGTATGCCGCAGGCGCACGTTATAGAGCTTGAGCAACTGCAGGCGTGCGCGTGCTTTTTCCTGCAAGGCCCGAATGCGCTCGACCGAAAAAACGGTGCCGGCCAACTGCGCCAGCACCGCCGTCTGGAAGCCGGAGCCGGTGCCGATTTCGAGCACTTTCTTCAGGGGGCCGTCGGCCAACAGGGCCTCGGTCATGCGCGCGACAATGTAGGGCTGCGACAGCGTCTGGCCATGGCCGATGGGCAATGCCGTGTCTTCATAGGCACGGTGCGCGAGCGCTTCGTCCAGAAAAATGTGGCGCGGCGTGCGGCGCATGACATCAATCACCGCCAGATCGGAAATGCCCTGCTCCATGAGCCGGTTGATCATGCGGTCGCGCGTGCGCGAGGAGGTCATGCCGGAGCCGACAAGATTGCTGGGGGTCATTGCTTCACACACATCACATCGTTGTTGTTAGGTTCAGCTGTCAGGAATCAGTTGTCAGAGCCAGCTTTTAAATTCAGCTATCAGGTTCACGCCGCAACCGTTAGCAGGGCGTGATGCAGGGCTTGCCAGCGCTGCACCAAGGTACTGGCGACCGGCGATGCAAACACCGGGGCCGC
>JAUXNL010000311.1 GCA_030684415.1 Moraxellaceae bacterium
ACAACGGCATCAGAGGTTTGCAACTCTGCTTCGTACGCGAGTGGGTCAGCCGCAACAGCATCAAATGCGGCTTCCTCGAAAAAACTGTCACTACTGGCTGCCGTTGCACTTTCATCTTCAACAGCAGTGAAGGCATCTGCAGACTCCAGCGCAATATCACCAAAACCGGCATCGGCGGTGCCCTGCCATTCATTGGCAACTTGTGCAGTGTCCTCAAACTCATCGGCCAACTGATCCGCACTGGAGGCCACATCAAAGCCTGCAGCAGAATCGAAATTGCTGGAAGGTTCAAAATCGGCTAACGCATCGTCCAGCACCGGACGCAACTGGGTGTCGTCAGCCGACGGCAAAAGCACCTGGCTTTCATCGGTCTCCGCAGGCTCTGCCGCCGCAAGCGGCTCATGTACGCCCGCCATTTCGGCCTCGAAGGCAGCCGCCTCAGCAGCCCCCCACTCACCTTCGTCGGCAACACCGGCAAACTCATCAGTGGCATCATCAACAGAGCTGTCTTGCTCAACGGGAGCATCCGGCACCAGCGCATCTACGCCCAGCTTTATGAGGCCGCGCTCGGCAATATCGAGAATGCTTTCACTGCCATGCGTATCGTTGGCAATGCGCTCAAGATAATACTCAACCGATGTAATGACATCGGCCAGCGTGTCCATTTCCTGCCAGTCCGGACGATGCTCGCCCCCCAGCAAACGCTCGGAGACATAACGTCCGGCCTTGCTCAGCAACTCGGCAGGGCGGTGCAAGTTAAGAATGGAAAGGCCACCACGCACCGTCCCGATCAACTCCGGAATGGTTTCAAGATGCACCGGATTCCATTGCGATGCGATGTACTCGATCACCGCATCCTTGGCTTTTTCAAGTGCGCTTCGCGACTCGCGCAATACCGCTGCTTGCGCATCTGAAAGCTGGTCTTGCGCAGAAAACTCCGACGCGGCGCTGGCTCCCGGATGGCCGAGCGGCTTTTCTGCCACCATGCCCATGAGCGTGGCTTCGACATATAAAAGCGCACCAGCAATATCCAGCAACGGGCCGTCCTGTGGCGACTCACCACTACTGGTGATCTTGTCGATAGCTTCAATCTGTTCTTGCAGGATACGACGAGGCTGACCCAGGCCGAGCACTGCAACAGTGTCGGCCACCTGCTTGAGCACCGGCACCAGCACGGTCAGATCCGATGGCTTGCGCTCGACACTGCGCACAAACATGTCGAGCGAATCCTTGGCTTTTGCCAGCTCCTCACAAAGAGCATCCACTACCGACTTCATGGCCTCGCGATCAGGGCCGCTCATACGAGCGCGCTCTTCACTGACCAAGGCATCACCCGGCAATGCATCATCCAGACGATAGAGGTCCTTCACCATGCGCAGTTTGGGGGTGGCTCCGGCACTTTTGGCGACGTAGTAAAGAAGATTCTTGAGCAGCTCTGTGGGCGCGCGACGTTGGCCATCATCACCCACCGAGCGCAGTTGTCGGTCTATCTGGCCGAGCAACATTTTGACTGAAGTGCCAAGATCAACCGACTTCTCTGTCAGTCCCTCTACCAATGCCGCGCCCACCAGCCAGAGCTCACGAAGCGGTGACGGCCCCGCCACTTTTTCCAGCCGCGTGAAAACCTGGCTCATGTAGCCGAGATTGACCGCAACATTCTCATTGCGGATCAAGCCCAGTAACGACACCTGATACATCTGACGGATTTTTTTCAGCAGCGCAGGATCAATGCTGGCAGGCGCCACCTGGATGGGAGCGCGCTCTCCCGCAGAAAGATCAGGAGTAAACAGCGCTGTTTCCGACATCAAGGGCTCGCCACGTGCCGCACGCAGATCATTCAGCAGTGGTAGCAGGACAACAGGCAGATCACGGCGCGAGGCCTTCACGCGCTCAAGATAGGGCGGCAATTGCAGAATGGCGCGCATCAGCACCTCCTGCCCATCCGCTATCCGGGTAACCTGATTGTTGATCAGGGCCAGACAAATCTTCTCCATTTCCTCTGCGAGCAGGGCGGCCCCATAAAACTCGACCATCTGCAAGGTGCCATGCACCTGATGCAGGTAAGCCAGACAGAAACGCATACGCGTCCCGTCTTCGGGGTTCTCTACAAACGCCTCTAGCGCCTGACGCGCCTGCTTCAGCGTTTCTTCGATTTCGCCCTTGACCCAGTCCAGCGCCAGGAAGCTGTGATTCTCGCCCATCATCATGCCCTCAGGGGCTCATATCGTTATTGTGAGAGCCGGCAACGCCAGCCACTTCAGCAGGCCGAGCCTGCCTCATCATCATGCAAACGCCACTCTGCGAGCACGTTCGGCCGCCAAGCCGTCAGGCCTTGCGACGAAATGCCAGCGTATCCGGATAATCCACACGCATCAGCGCAGGATGAGCCCAGTCGACGGCCTCATTGACGCCAAGCACCAAAAGCCCCCCAGGAGCCAGCCGGGTGGCAAGATTGGCCAGAATGTCGCGCTTGCGAAACCGGCGAAAATAAATCAGTACGTTTTGGCAAAAGATCACATCCATGTCGCTCAATGGCATGCGATCGAGCTCCATGATGTTGACCTGAACAAACGCCACACGCTTTTTCAGCTCGTCTTTGATCTGGAACTCTTTCTTGCCCACCACTGACTGGAAGTATTTCTGCTTCCAGGCCGTCGGCACATTATGCAAACGACGCTCGCCATAAATGCCGGTGCGCGCACGCGCCAGTGTCGGCAGGCTGATATCAGATGCGGTCACCCCAAAATACAGTTTGCTGCGGCGCAAATCGGCAAGCTGGGCATCTGTTTGCATCGCCAGTGAGTATGGCTCCTCCCCCGTTGAGCACCCCACGCTCCAGAGATTCAGCGTGCGCTTGTCCGGGTGCTTCATCAGCACCTCAGACACATGCGAGCGCACCAATGCAAACGAACTCGGGTGCCGGAAAAAAGAGGTTTCCTGAACCGTCAGACGATCGACAAGGACGGCCCACTCGCGCTCTGCGACCGGGCCCGCCATCAGTTGTTCGTAATAGGTTTCGTAATCGCTGACGCCAATCTCGCGCATGCGAATGCCGAGATTGGTTTCCAGAAAGGAACGGCGAGCGATACCCACCGTCATGCCGGTTCGAGCCTCGATCAACGTCTGCCAAAGCTCGAACTGTTCGTCCGAAATTGGCGCGAGCGATTTGATGCCCCAACGGTCGGTGGCCACATCGGTCGTCCTGTACATGCCCGCCCCCTAAGGCCTGGCGGCCTCAGGCGTATTCGGGCAGCTTGAAGCCGGCTACGGACTGGCGCAGCTCATTCGCCATTTCCGCAAGATTACCAATCGAACGAGCGGTCGCGATGGTACCGGCCGTCGTTTGCGAGGTGATCTCTTGAATCACGTTCATGGTGTTGGAGATGTGGCCCGCCGAGGCTGCCTGCTGACGTGCGGCATTCGAGATGTTCTGAATGAGGTCGGCGAGGTTTCTCGACACCGTTTCAATTTCTTCCAGTGCCACACCGGCGTCCTGCGCCAGGCGAGCACCACGCACCACTTCAGCCGTGGTTTGCTCCATCGAAATAACGGCTTCGTTGGTGTCGGTTTGAATCGTTTTCACCAACTGTTCAATCTGCTTCGTTGCCGCCGCAGAGCGCTCAGCGAGTCGCTGCACTTCGTCGGCCACCACCGCAAAACCTCGACCGGCTTCACCTGCCATCGACGCTTGAATGGCCGCATTAAGAGCGAGAATGTTGGTCTGGTCAGCAATGTCGTTAATCAGCGACACGATATCGCCAATCTCCTGTGACGACTCACCGAGACGCTTGATGCGCTTCGATGTTTCCTGAATCTGTTCACGAATCGTGTCCATGCCGGAGATGGTGTTCTGCACCACCTCTGCGCCCTTGTGCGCAATGGCCACAGAGCGCTCGGCCACTGCGGCAGACTCGGCGGCGTTGGCGGACACTTGGTCAATCGACACGGCCATTTCGTTCACAGCAGCAGACGCGCCGGCAATTTCCTGCGCCTGATGCTCGGATGCCTCTGCAAGATGCATTGCCGTCGACTGTGTTTCCTGCGCAGCAGCAGACACCTGCACGGCCGTCTGGTTAATGGTCGTTACAAGACCACGGAGCTGGTCAATCGAGTAGTTGATGGAGTCGGCGATGGCACCGGTGAAGTCTTCCGTCACTGTTGCCTGCACGGTAAGGTCACCGTCAGCGAGATCGCCCAGCTCATCCAGCAAACGCAAAATGGCGTCCTGATTACGACGGTTTTCAGATTCGATTTGCTCGGCGCGAGCCATTTCCGTGTTGCGCTCGTCTTCTGCACGCAGACGCTCCTGATCAGCACGGGTACGCACCAGCGCCATGAAGCAAAGCACACCCACCGCAAGCGCAATGATACCGACCGTCGAGTAGACGGTTGTATTGGCAGACTCCGCCACACGACCCGCCAACAGCGTGGTCGCCTCAAGCAAGGAACGGGAGTCACGGAAAATAAGGTCAGATGCTTCGCGAACCTGAAAAAGCTCTGGTGATGTTTCGAGGATGGAGTTCGCCGACTGATTAACGGACCGCTCGAAACTGTCAGAAATAGCGGAGAGAGCATCCTGCGCCTCGGCATCCGACACCTGCTGGATACCTAATGCGGAGTCACCCTCAAGCATTCCCGACAGAACACGTCCGAATTGCGCGGCATCACGACCAAACGCATCCGCCGAGGTCACGGCATCCGAACCACCCTGCAACACCTTGTTGACGGAGCGCAGGATACGCTCAGCGAGAACCGACTGCTCTTTGGCAATGGCCACCTGGGCGGCAGGTGCTTTGGAGCGCAGCATGCCTTCGACGACAATGTCGTACTCGGCCTGCAAATCAGGAACCGTTTCGGACAGCGTCTGCGCCAGCTCATTAAGCTCGGTAACCGCCTCCTCACCATTCAGCACAATATCCGTATTCTGCGAAACCGGATCCCATAGCTTTTGTACGGCCGCCATTTCGTCAGCTTTTTCATCACGGCGGTCCTTGAGCTTGTCCCAGCGCGTCTGGAACTCTTTGCGCGCCTCACTGAGCTGTTTGAAGGCGTCGTCATTTCCGCCGGCCGCTTCAGAGGCGTTCTTCGCGATATTCTGCGAAAGCACACGCAACTCAGAAGCATTCTGGATCATCTCGGTTGCATTGAGACCCTTGGCTCCCACTATTGCGAACATCACGACCGCAATCAGAAGAGAGGCGACCAAGCCGACGACCCAAGGCCCCGTCCTGCCACCCGTTGTCAGGCCGCCAAATTGCGAGCGCCAGTATTCGGGCCGCCCCAATGCACGGAAATTATCCTTTGAAAAAATTTGCTTCCAATGGATGCCCGCGAGTTTGTCACTTATGGCTTGCAGTTTCGGATTCATACCATCTGTCCCCGACGGCCCCCTGTTTTCATTATGAGATATGACCGCTATGCCGGCCGGTGTCAGGCATTAGCCGCCTGCAAGAACCCTGGATCCTCAACCAGCCTGGCAAGACTGAAGACCGCCCACTCCGTTTCCTCACGCCAGAACGCACCCTGCACGAATGGCAGAAGCTCGCGGTGTACGCCAGCCACTTCAGAGGAATAGCTCTGAACGGGAAAATGCTGCATCCCCAACACTTCATCCACGACCAGACCGCTGAAAATATCGCCCTGATCAATCACCAACAAACGTCGTCTATGCTCCTGAAGGCTGGACACTCGGTTGAAGTAGCCCAGCATGTCCATGACCGGCAACAGGCGGCCACGCACATTCGCAATACCTTTCATCCACGATTTGACACCAGGGACATGGGTATAACGGGGCACTGCAAGCACTTCAGACACTTCACCCATGGCGGCAAGGAAATACTGACCGTCCAAGGTGAAGCCGATACCGCTCCAGTACTCGACGGCTTTGCCATCAAGCGGCAGGCCGAGAGTGCGCTGGCGAGAGCGTTCCGCAATTTCGAGAAGCTTGATAAAGCCCTTGGCCGCCATGATGCCTTCTTGATTTGCTGCTTACTTGCCGGGAATCAGATTGGCGATGGTCTGCATCAGGAGCGTTTCGTCAACAGGCTTGGTCAGGTAGTCACGAGCCCCCTGACGTTTTCCCCAGACGCGATCGGTTTCCTGATCCTTGGTGGTGACAATCACAATCGGAATATGCGCAGTGTCATCGCCCTTAGCGAGCTGACGAGTCGCCTGGAAGCCGTTCAGACCCGGCATCACCACATCCATCAACACCAAGTCCGGCTGCTCGGCACGGGCCATGGCAACGCCATCTGCGCCATTGGTGGCCTCTAGCGCCTGATGGCCATGCTTTTCAAGAATTTCCCGGAAACGGTAAGTTTCCGTGGGCGAATCATCAACGATCAGGATACGTGCCATAACTCCCCCACAAACTCAGAAACGGCTCAAGCCCTGGTATGAACATGCTGGCGAATCGCTCCCAGCAACTCTTCTTTGCTGAAGGGCTTGGTCAGGTATTCGTCAGACCCGACAATGCGGCCTTTTGCTTTATCAAACAGGCCATCTTTTGACGAGAGCATGATGACTGGCGTGGACTTGAAGGCCGAGTTGTTCTTGATCAGCGCACAGGTCTGATAGCCATCAAGCCGCGGCATCATGATGTCGACAAAGATGATGTCGGGATTGGTGTCGGCAATCTTGGCCAAGGCATCAAAACCATCTGTCGCGGTGATAACCGTACAGCCAGCCTTCTGCAGCAGGGTTTCGGCCGTGCGACGAATCGTCTTCGAGTCGTCGATGACCATGACTTTCAAACCGTCAAAATTCTCTTCCATTGGGACAGCCTTCTTAACGAACGAGGCCTTGGGAGCCTGTCAGGGCAATAGACAAAAGCGATACGCCGTTGCTCTGCCAACACGGCAGAAACCACAGATTGACGACGTTTTAGCACAGTTTTCCGGAGCCTGCTACAGCACCACAATGCAAAGCAGCCGCTCCCTATTCAAACAGGGACAATGGGTTAGCGCGACTTTCTGACAGGCCACTGCAAGTATCAGACGAGCGCGCGCACGGAGCCGTCATCAGACATCCCGGATCGACCCTCGACAGCCAGCCGCGCAACGCATCGGTACATCTTAACAGCTTGCTGAAAAA
>JAUXNL010000313.1 GCA_030684415.1 Moraxellaceae bacterium
TTTTTCAGCAAGCTGTTAAGACGGAGCCACCAGCGTTTTACACGTCATCCCGGTGACTCGCAGAGAGTGCCGTGCCGTTCATGCTGTGCAGCGTTGCGTTGGCCAGAAGTTCGCCAGAAATCCACCGTCTGCCGGCGTCGCTATTGCTAGACTGCCAACAGCTTGCCAAATACACGTCAACGCGGCCAAACGACCGTTGCGGGAGAGCGCTTCATGCTGGGCACTCACGAAAGGAAACGCACCGCTCTGATCCTGTCCGGAGGCGGCGCCCGCGCGGCCTATCAGGTCGGCGTGTTGCGGGCGATTTCCGAAGCCTTCCCACCCGGCTGCCACAATCCATTCGACATCATCTGCGGCACCTCCGCCGGCGGGCTCAACGCTGCCGGACTCGCCACCCACGCCGGCTGCCTCTCCGACGGCGTGGCCATGCTCGAAACCGTATGGGGCGAATTCCGCACCGAGCAGGTGTATCGCACCGACTGGGGTGGCGTACTCGCGCGTGCCGGACGCTGGCTATGGACCATGGCCTTCGGCCGGCTGCGTCGCGATCTGCCGGTTTCGCTGCTCGACAATAGCCCTTTGCGCGGCCTGCTCGATGCGCACCTGTCCATGGAGAAAGTACAAGAGGCCATCGATCGTGGCCTGCTCGATGCGCTGTGCATTACCGCCTCGGGCTATTCCAGCGGTGAGTCTGTGAGTTTTTTTCAGGGCGCTCCACATCTCGACAGTTGGAAGCGGGCACGCCGTGTCGGCATGCGCACCGCCATCACCATCGATCATCTGCTGGCCTCTGCCGCCATTCCCCTGCTGTTCCCGGCCGTAAAAGTGAACCGCGAATATTTTGGCGATGGTGCCTTGCGCCAATTAGCGCCCTTGAGCCCAGCCCTGCATCTTGGCGCCGAAAAAGTGCTGGTCATTGGCGTGGGGGGGCAAGCCGATACCACTGCCCGCGAAAAGTCCCTGAGCTATCCCAGCATTGCGCAAATCGTCAGCCACATCATGAGCAGCTCGTTTGTCGACAGTCTCGAGGCCGACATCGAGCGCCTGACCCGCGTCAACAAAACTGTGAGCCTGATTCCGGAAGACGTGCGCCGACAGCACTCGACACTGCGCGAAGTGGATGTGCTGGTGATTTCCCCGCCGGCCCAAGTGCTCGATATGGTCGCCATGCGTCACGCCGACCGTCTGCCGAAAAGCATCCGCATGTTTGTGCGCGGCTCCGGTGCCACCCAGCGCTCCGGCTCCGGCGTACTCAGCTATCTCCTCTTCGAAGCCGCTTACTGCCAGGACCTTATGGCACTCGGCTATCACGACGGCATGGCCCGGCGCGACGACATCCGCCGCTTTCTCAACATCCCCGAAGACAGCAACGCCAGTGCATCGCCAAGCAATGTATTGGCCTTCAAGCGCGCCGACTGAGCCTGACCGCATCCTGTCCCCCACCCACACTTGCATGCCCTTCGACAGGGCAAGAGCAAACGAAAGTTCAATGACTGTCCGTTAAAAAAATCCGTTCGTGCTGAGTTTGTCGACGCATGGTCGGGATTTTTCAGCAAGCTGAATCCATCACTCAAGCGTGATGGATTCGCGACCCGGCCATCCTTGGCCGGGAAACCGCTAGCTAAAAATCATTTTCAGCCAGCGGCTCATGCGCTTGGCGCCCATTCCGTGGCTTCTCGTGGCGCCATGCCAGCCTGAGCGGTGCACGCCCTCGTGGCGTTTCGCAAAACATGCTAGAAACGGCCTCCGGGACACGAGGAGAGCACAACCGCAATGATGGCGAATTTCCAGGACCTGCGAACGCTCGTCAAAAGCCGCACGCCTTTTATCATGGTGGAATCGCGCGAAGAAGCGCGCGCCCTGCTGCTGATGCAAAAAGTGGCGCGCGCCATGCCCCGTCTGCTGTTCCAGTGGACGGCCACACAAGGACTTCTGCGGCTGGACATTGCCGATGCCAAACCACAGTCCTTTGCGGCCGGTGCAGATGACGTGCTGGCGCAAATCCGCGCCAACAAGTCTGCCTCCATTTATGTGCTCTGCGACTTCCATCCCTGGTTGCACGACAGCCCGGTGCGCGTGCGCCAGTTGCGCGACATCGCTCTTGCGGCCGATACAACCGGCCACACGATTGTGTTCCTGAGCCATGCCCTGACGCTCCCGCCGGAGCTGCAAGGACATGCGGCCAGCTTTAGCCTGGCGCTGCCCAACGAGAACACGCTGCGTGAAATCATCGCCGAAGAAGCGCGCCTGTGGAGTCAGGCCCATCCCGGGCAAAAGGTGCTGGCCGACCCTCTCGCCCACGACATGCTGGTACGGCTGCTCGCCGGCCTGACACATGCCGATGCACAACGCCTTGCCCGCCAGGCTATCGTCGATGATGGCGCTATTCGCGATGCCGATCTGCCCGAGATCAACCGCAGCAAATTCCGCATGATGAACATGGAGGGCGTGCTGCAGTTTGAGTACGACACCCGTGGTTTGGCCGACATCGGCGGCCTGCGCCATCTCAAACAGTGGCTGGCCATCCGCCGCCAGCCCTTTCTGGGGGGAGCCGAAGCGCTGCTGGATACCCCACGTGGGGTCTTGCTGCTGGGCGTGCAGGGCGGCGGTAAAAGCCTGGCGGCCCGTGTGATTGCCGGCAGTTGGCAAGTGCCGCTGCTGCGCATGGATGCCGGCGCGCTCTATAACAAATTTCATGGCGAAACCGAGCGAAATGTGCGCGAAACCTTGCGTCTTGCCGACGCCATGTCGCCCTGCGTGCTCTGGATAGATGAAATCGAAAAAGCCATGGCGCAGGACGGCAACGACAACGGCACCTCCAGCCGTGTGCTCGGCACCTTGCTCACCTGGATGGCCGAGCGCAAAAGCCGCGTTTTTCTGGTGGCGACCGCCAACGACATTTCCCGCCTGCCGCCTGAGCTGATGCGCAAGGGCCGCTTTGACGAGATTTTCTTTGTTGACCTGCCAGATGCGGCGTCACGCGCCGACATTTTCCGCATCCATCTGGGCAAGCGCAAAATTCCGGTGGAAAACATTGATTTCACGGCGGTCGCCGCCGCCAGCGAACGCTTTACCGGTGCCGAAATCGAGCAAGCCGTGGTGTCAGCCCGTTATCGGGCACATGCAGGCAGCGCCGCCATGACAACCGCAGACTTGCTCGCCGAACTCAGGGAGACCAAGCCGCTCGCCGTCACCATGGCCGAGAAAGTGGAAGGTTTGCGGCGCTGGGCGGCAGAACGTGCCGTCATGGCCGACTGATCAAAGAAGTGATGACGATGCCGACAGAAAAAATCACCTGCCCGGCCTGCCTGAGCACGAACGCAGCGACAAACTACAAAGCGATTGAAAAAGACTGGTTCCGGTATAACAGTCACTGGGTTCAAAAATTTGTTTGTCCGAGTTGTCACAGTCAATTGCGCTGGGGGCCGACACTGAGCACCACGAGAAAGGTAGTGCATGTCGTTATTACCGTCATATTGATAATGTCTGCTATCTGGCTTCAAGCCACAGGAGTTATGGAATCAGCTTTACTGATGATCTGGTTCGCCATAATGCTGATTGATCAATCACGCCATATGACCCTGACGGTCATCCCCCAAAAGCCGTCTTGAGTGATAGGCGGCAGAAAATCTAGCATCTTTCGAGAAAATCACTGGCCATTCTGAAAACCATAATTGCAGATAAGTACTCACTCAACTCTGCGCCGTTAACCGTCGCGCGGGGCACCTTCGTCACATTTTTTGCAGTCGAGAAGATAACCGAGCATGGCAGCACGGCCCTCTTCGGTCATCACCCAGGGGCGGCTGGCCCATGGCGGATTGTGGCGCACATGCTGGTTGTGGCCACAGGCGAGCTCCGCCACCCAATGCGTCTCGTCGTCCTGGTGATAGCCCGCAATCGGTTGCTGCATCAAGCGTTGACCAACAGGAAATGTGCGGAGCGTTTCACGTTACCCCTCATCACTCACGCAGATGAGCAGGAGCAGCACGCGACCAGACGCCATCAGTATTTTTCCGGCACTTCGCGTAGGCGCATCAATCCTTCTTGCGCCGTGCTGGCAATCAGCCGGCCATCCTGCGCGTAAATCAGGCCACGGTTCATGCCGCGTGAACTGGAGGCATTGGGCGCATCCATTTCATACAGCAGCCACTCATCCATGCGGAAGGGACGATGGAACCACATGGAGTGGTCAATGCTGGCAGCCTGCATGTTGTTCTGCATGAAGCTGACACCATGCGGCAGCATGGCTGTGCCCATCAAGGCAAAATCAGACGCAAAGGCCAGCACGCACTGGTGCAGGAAGGGATCATCCGGCAGACGGTTCTGTGCCCGCATCCACTGCAAGCGTTTCGCTTCCTGCTTTTGTGGGGCAAACGGATTGACGGGATTGACCGGACGAATCTCGATGGGGCGCTCGCGGGCAAAGGCTTCTCGCACTTTTTCCGGAATCATCGGCGCAATTTTCTGGCGCAGCTCGGTCTCGCTGGGAATGCCGTCCGGCCCGTCTACCGATGGCATGGGCTGGTAATGCTCCAGCCCTTCTTCCGCAATCGCGAACGAGGCAGACATGATGAAAATGATCTCGCCATGCTGGATGGCTTTGACATTACGGGTGGCGAAACTCTTGCCGTCACGGATGCGCTCGACCTGATACACAATCGGGGCTCGGGTATCACCGGCACGCAAGAAATAACCATGCAGCGAATGAGCGAGACGGTCTTCTACTGTGCGCCCGGCCGCCATCAAGGCCTGGCCCAGCACCTGGCCGCCAAACACGTTCTTGCCAACGATGTTGTGGCTGATGCCGCGAAACAGCCCAGCTTCGATGATCTCCAGATCCAGTAAATCCAGAACTTCCTGCATCACATTGCTCATGGCGACTCCTGCGGACAAATGACGGGGCAGTCAAAAAGGCCTGTGAGACTAGCCTAGCAGGGCAAAAAGTGGAACTGGCGTACCGCTCGTAAGCGACTGAGCCGCTGGCTGAGAAATGCTTTTCAGCCAGCGGCTTCCCAGCCGGGGATGGCGGATCAATCACCCTTGAGTGAGTGATTCAGCGTGGAGTGATTCCGGACATGTGCCGGAATCACTGGCTGAAAAAGTCCGGGATAGGCGTTTTTCAGCACGCCACCAAGACCG
>JAUXNL010000148.1 GCA_030684415.1 Moraxellaceae bacterium
ACAGTAGTTCATGAACAGCTTGGCACCGTTCTGCAGGGAAACGCGATCCTTGTGATTCACCGGAGCAACTTCACACTTCTCCAGCTCACCACAACCACCGCCCGCTGCCTGTGCCAGCAGAGGGGAAAACGCCAGCATCACGAAAAGAATGAGCTTTTTCATCAGTGGCTCCCCCCGGTGACACGATCAGGTACCGGCTTGCATTTTTCAATCGAGGTATAAACGGGCATCAGTATAAAGAAGGCGAAGTACAGGAAGGTCAGTACACGCGCCAACAATGTGTTATCGATACCCAGCGTTGTGCCACTGGAAGGAACAACGCCCAGATAACCCAACACCACAAAGCTGATGACAAAGATGACCATCCAGACCTTGCTCATCCAGCCCTTGTAGCGAATGGATTTGACCGGGCTGCGATCCAGCCAGGGCAGTACGAACATGATGGCAATGGCAGCTCCCATGACAACCACACCCGGGAAGGCGGAGCCGAACATGGAGGGAACGGCACGCAACATGGCGTAGAACGGAGTGTAGTACCACACCGGCGCAATATGATCGGGCGTCTTCAGCGGGTTGGCCGGCTCGAAGTTAGGGCGCTCGAGGAAGTAGCCACCTCCATCAGGGAAGAAGAAGACCACCACCGAGAAAATGGCGAGGAAAACCACAATCCCGACCAGATCATGAACGGTGTAATACGGATGGAAAGGAATACCGTCCAACGGAATGCCATCCGGACCCTTGTTCTTCTTGATCTCGATGCCGTCAGGATTGTTCGAGCCGACATGATGCAGCGCCACAAGGTGCATGAAGACCAACGCCACCAGCACCAGCGGAATCGCCACCACATGCAGGGCGAAGAAGCGGTTCAGGGTTGCACCGGAAATCAGGAAGTCGCCGCGTACCCAGGTCACCAGCTCGCCGCCGATGAATGGCACGGCACCCGCCAGGTTCAGAATCACCTGCGCGCCCCAGTAGGACATGTTGCCCCATGGCAGCAGGTAGCCGAAGAAGCCTTCTGCCATCAGGCAGAGATAAATCAGCATGCCGAAGATCCACACCAGCTCACGCGGCTTTTTATAGGAGCCGTAGAGCAAACCACGGAACATGTGCAGATAAACGACCACAAAGAACGCCGACGCGCCGGTCGAGTGCAGGTAACGGAGCAGCCAGCCGTATTCCACATCACGCATGATGTATTCGACTGAATCGAATGCACCTTCGCCGCTGGGGTTATACGACATGGTCAGCCAGATACCGGTGACCAACTGATTGACCAGCACCACCATCGACAGCACACCGAAGAAATACCAGAAGTTGAAGTTCTTCGGCGCGTAGTACTTGGACATGTGGTATTCGTAAGTTTCCGTTGCCGGAAACCGTGCATCCACCCATCCCATCATATTCTTGAAGAGCTTGTTCATCAGGCAGCTCCCTTCTCGATACCAATGTTCAGCACAGTTTCAGACTCGAAGCTGTACGGAGGCACCTCAAGATTCTTCGGCGCCGGCATGCCCTTGTAGACACGGCCGGCCAGATCGAATTTCGAGCCATGGCAGGGGCAGAAAAAGCCGCCTTCCCAGTTGGTCACCGGCACACCACCAATCTTGCCGACTTCCGGCTCATACAGTGGCGAGCAACCAAGATGCGTGCAGATGCCTGTCAGCACCGCATACTCAGGATTGATGGAGCGATGCGCGTTGCGGGCATACTCGGGCTGCTGAGCCACATCATCCGATGCGGGGTCTTGCAGATCGGATTCGATCTTGCCGAGACCGGCGAGCATTTCGGGCGTACGACGCACGACCCAGACCGGCTTGCCGCGCCATTCGATAACAACCTTCTGGCCTGGCTCAAGCTGGCTGACATCCGCAGTCACCGGCGCGCCAGCGGCTCTGGCCTTGGCACTGGGATTCCAGGATTTCACAAACGGAACGGCCACTCCCGCGACACCTGCTGCGCCCACCGCACCGGTGAAAGCGATCAGCAGCCGCCGGCGACCTACATTCACGCCGTCAGTACTCATCAACGTACACTCCAAACGAAGCAACCGAGCCTATCCATCGATAGGTCCTGCCCGAACTGCGGAAAGCGCCAGTCGAGCCTGAAAAAAAGCCTGCGGATGATAATGAAATCACCCACAGATAACAAGGACAGAACTCGTACACAACAGACGGAAACACTCGTCTTGCCGCAGGAAAACCCACTTTTCAGCCGACCAAAAAAAAGCGCCACCGGCAAACCGGTGGCGCTTTTCTGATTGGCTGGGGAACTAGGATTTGAACCTAGACAGACGGAGTCAGAGTCCGTAGTCCTACCGTTAGACGATTCCCCAACATCCGGACTGTCCACGGGAGGCGCGAACGCCTCCGGCAGATTAACGCTTGGAGTACTGCGGACGTTTGCGGGCTTTGCGCAGACCAACCTTCTTACGCTCGACTTCACGCGCATCACGCGTCACGAAACCAGCTTTACGCAGCGGCGAACGCAGGTCTTCGCTGTACTCGATCAGGGCGCGGGTGATGCCATGACGAATGGCGCCGGCCTGGCCGCCAATACCGCCACCTGCCACCGTCACCTTGACGTCAAATTTTTCGAGCATTTCAACCAGCTCAAGCGGCTGACGCACAATCATGCGTGCCGTTTCGCGACCGAAGTAAACATCCAGCGTACGGTCATTGACCGTGATCTTGCCGGTGCCTGCGCTGAGGAACACGCGGGCGGTTGCCGTCTTGCGACGACCAGTACCGTAGTTGGCTTGTGCAGTCATGGCTTCCGACTCAGATCTTCAGTTCTTGCGGCTGCTGGGCAGCGTGCGGATGTTCGGCACCGCCGTACACCTTCAGTTTGCTGAACATGGCGCGGCCCAACGGACCTTTCGGCAACATGCCCTTCACGGCAATTTCGAGGGGCTTTTCGGGCTTGGCCACGACGAGCTTTTCGAAGCTGACGCTCTTCAGACCACCCGGATAACCGGTGTGGTGGTAATACTGCTTTGCAAGCGCCTTGTTGCCAGTAACGGCAATCTTGCCTGCATTGATGACGACAATGTAGTCACCGGTATCGACATGCGGGGTGTATTCCGGCTTGTGCTTGCCGCGCAGACGGCGGGCGAGCTCGGTCGCAAGGCGGCCGAGGGTCTTGCCATCGGCATCGACCACAAACCAGTCACGCTTCACCGTTTCCGGCTTGGCACTGATAGTCTTCATTGCATTAAGGCCTGTCACTAAGGGCTGTCAGCGGGAGTCCCGCCAAAGAGGACGCGCATCTTACCCAAGCGCTTCCTCTTTGACAACAGGTGTTCCGGCCAAAATCCGGTACACCTGCCAGATGCGTCATTCCCGACGCCGCCAACGGCCGTCTATATAAGGAAGCTAAGGGCCGGCGCCCGCGCTTCCGGCGGATATCAGGCCAGCACAGCGCGGGCGATGATGGTCTTCATGATCTCGTTGGTGCCCCCGTAGATGCGCTGGACACGGGCATCCGCCCACATGCGCGCCACCGGGTACTCCCACATGTAGCCGTAGCCACCGTGCAACTGCACGCACTCGTCGATCACCTCGCACTGCAGGTCGGTAATCATGTACTTGGCGGCGGCAGCGGTCGGGATGTCGAGCTTGCCCTGCATGTGCAGCTCCAGGCAGCGATCCACAAAGACACGCCCTTGCATGACACGGCTGTGCAGCTCGGCCAGCTTGAACTGGGTGTTCTGGAAATCGGCGATGTGCTTGCCGAAAGCCTTACGCTCCTTGACGTAATTGACCGTGTGCTGCAACGCACCTTCGGCCATGGCAATGCCGTTGACGGCAATACCCAGACGCTCCTGCGGCAGTTCCTGCATCAGGTAAGCAAAGCCTTTGCCTTCTTCGCCGATGAGATTCCCGACCGGCACGCGTACATCCTGGAAAAACAACTCCGACGTGTCTTGCGCCTTCATGCCGACCTTGTGCAGGTTGCGGCCCTTGGTGAAGCCCGGCGTGCCGCCTTCAACAATGATGAGTGAAACACCTTTCGCACCTGCGGTGGGATCGGTCTTGGTCACCACGATGACGATGTCGGCGTGCTGGCCGTTGGTGATGAAGGTCTTGGAGCCATTGATGACGTAGTGATCGCCATCGCGCACCGCCGTCGTGCGCACGCCCTGCAAGTCGGAGCCGGCACCCGGCTCGGTCATGGCGATGGCGCCCACCATCTCGCCGGTAATCATTTTCGGCAGGTACTTCTGCTTCATCTCGGCACTGCCGTAATGCTCGATATACGGCGCCACGATGTCGGTGTGCAGACCAAAACCGATGCCGGTCAGGCCCAGACGGGAGATTTCTTCCATCACGATCACGGAATAGAGGTAGTCCGCGCCAATGCCGCCGTTTTCTTCAGACACGCAGGGGCACAGCAGCCCTTGCTCACCGGCCTTGTTCCAGAGCGCACGATCAATCTGGCCATCCTCTTCCCATTGCGCGTGAAACGGCACGGCTTCTTTGTCGAAAAATTTCCGCACGGTATCGCGGAAAGCATCGTGGTCACTGTTGAACAGGGTACGAGGAATCATGGCAGTGTCTCCGGTTAAGTTGCCTTTTGTGTGGTGCGTTTTGTGTGGTGCACTTTGTCGCTACAGAAAAACGGTATGACCGGCCATGCGCCACCTCAAGGACGATGTTCACGGGCCAAATACTCTCTGGACTGCATTTCCAGAAGCCGCGACTGCGTGCGCTGGAACTCGAACGCCAGCTTGCTGCCGACATACAATTCGTGAATCGGCACCGCGGCTGAAACAATCAGGTTCACATTGCGGTCGTAAAATTCGTCCACCAGATTGATGAAGCGACGCGCCGCATCATTGAGCTGATCATCCATTTGCGGCACGCGGGCCAGCAGCACGGTGTGATATTCACGCGCCAGCTCGATGTAATCCGACGCCGAGCGGGCCGCGACACAGAGCTCGGCAAATGTCGTCCAGAGCACATCGTCGGTGCAGGCCGTCACATCAATGTGGCGATCATTGATGATGATGGGATGGCACTCCACATGCAGGCCGCTGGTCAGCTCGCCAAAGCTCTGGCTCAGACTAGTTTCGGCACCTTCATCCAGCGGCCAGTGGTACAGCTCGGCCTTTTCCAGCACGCGCAGGCGGTAGTCGACACCCGAATCCACATTGATGACATCGCAATGCTGCTTGAGCAGGGCGATGGCCGGGAGGAAGCGCTCGCGCTGCAAGCCATTCTCGTACAGACGGTCGGGCACGATGTTGCTGGTAGCGATCAGCGTCACGCCGCGCGCAAACAGTTTTTCAAACAAGCCGCCGAGCAACATGGCATCCGTGATGTCGGTAACAAAGAACTCATCGAAACAGATGACGACTGACTCATCAAAAAGCGTGTCCGCCACGATATCCAGCGGATTCTGCGTGCCACGCAAGGCATTCAGCTCTTTGTGCACGCGCTGCATGAAGCGGTGAAAGTGAATGCGTTGTTTGCGCCGGAACGGTAGCGCTTCGAAAAAAATGTCCATGAGGTAGGTCTTGCCACGGCCCACCCCACCCCACATGTACAGCCCCTGCACCGGCTGCTTCATCTGCTTTTGCGCCACCAGCCGGCCAAGCCCGCGTGACTTTTTGACCGCCTCGTAACGGGCCACCAGCTCGTCCGCCACACGCTGCAACTGGCGCACGGCATTTTCCTGCGCGGCATCGTGACGAAAGTCGGGGCGCGCAAGGTCGCGCTGGTAATGCTGCATGGGCATGGCAGGTGATCCGGGTCGCAAAAGGCAAAACGCTGATTGGCGGACAAGCAGCAGACTTGCGGGTCAGGGCGCGAGTGTACCCACTGCCGATACCGGCGCAACTGGCCGAGGCATGAACAGCCCCCGTCAGGCGGCGAAAAACACCTGTCACCGCCAGAGTCGACGCCCACTCACGAGTCCCCCAGAGGAATCTATGAGCAACGGCGCTGATTAATGAAAGGAGTCGCGATCACCACTTGAAAGCACCGGGCCACCGCCCACGAGTAGTCGACGAAAGTCGGGTAGCCTCCCTGTTGCTCAGTCCCCGTACCCCTCCGCCGACAGCAGGCGAGCCGCCAGGCCCTCGCGGAGCTCCAAGAGGCGGCCATGAAAGAAGTGGCTCGCGCCTTCCAGACACCAGAGCGATGCGGCCGGCTGCCGGGCCAGCGCCCACTCGCGCATGGCCACCGGCTCCACTACTTCGTCGGCATCGCCCATGATGACCAACGTCCCGGCAGGCACGGCCACCGCCTCGAAGCCGGCGTAATGCACGGGCGGCGCGACCAGCACCAACTGCTGCAGACGCCAGTCCGCGGGCAGCTTGGCGACCGCCGCCGCACAGACCCAGGCGCCAAAGGAAAAGCCGGCCAGCAACAACGGACGATCCCCGTGCTCCGGGCGCAGCCATTCGAGAACCGCCAGCAGGTCGTCAACCTCACCACGCCCCTCGTCATGCACGCCAGCGCTTTCACCTGTGCCCCGGAAATTGAAGCGCAGCACGGCAAACCCCGCGTCACGACAGGTGCGCGCCAGTGTGGTCACGACCTTGTTGTCCATGGTGCCGCCATGCAAAGGATGGGGATGACAGACCACCGCCACCGCCGCGCCCGACGTCATGGCCGGCGCCCATACGGCCTGCAGACTACCGGCAGGGCCGGGAATGGCAACACGGGTTTCGGCAGTCAGGGTCATACGAAAATTCCTCGGCTCTGCGGGTTGGCGCGAAGGGCGAATGCTATAGACTACCGGTCAACGACGAAATGCCCGGCGGGTCACGCGGGCTGCATCACAGGGAGAACGGCATGAGCTGGCTGCTTTATCTGATCGTGTTTGCCGCAGGCGCAGCAGGAGGCTGGTTGCTGTCCAAGTCGCGCAATCCGGACACCCGCATTCGCGAACTGGAAGAACACATGACCTCGCTGCAGGAAAAGTACGACCGTTATCAAGAGTCGGTCACTGAGCACTTTTCCACGTCTGCACAGCTCGTCAATGCACTGACCACCAGCTACCGCGAAGTCCACCGGCATTTGCAACAAGGCGCACAGACCCTCTGCGCCGACACCCGCCGCCATGGCAGCAGCAATCCCGGCAATGCCTTCATCAGCCTGGAAATGCCACGCGACAGCACCGGCCACGCCACCTTGTTGCACGACGATGCCTATCTCGCCAGCCTGGAGCCGCCTCGTGATTACGCCGCCAAAAAGCCCAGTGACAAGGGCACGCTCGACGAAGATTACGGCTTTCGCAACTGAGCGATAGCTGACATGACAAAGGCCCGCATCGCGGGCCTTTTTTTATGTTCAATCCGGTTCAAGCCTCCGCTGCCGCTTTTCAGCTCACCGTTCGCAAACTGAAGGTGGCCGGCTGTGGCGTGCCGGCCGCCTCGTCCGCCAGGCTGTTCACCGTGGCAAACAAGGCCATGTCATCCGGCGACGGCAACCGGCGCACGCCGGGCGTCAGCGTGGTGGCCATCAGATCATGGGCATCGTGACTGTGTTCCAGCCCGAGTGCATGGCCGTACTCGTGGAAAAAGACGGTAAGGAAGTCCATGCGTCCATCGGCCGCGCTGCCCGGCCGCGCCATCCACTCCTGCGGGTGGCTGGTCGGCAGCCAATCGTCACCACTGCCGAGCCAGTCGAAGTGATCTTCCCCCGATTTCCCGGACACTTCGTTAAGCAAGATGTCTGGCCTCAAAGTCCATCGGGCTGAGATAGCCCAGAGTCGAGTGCAGACGGGTC
>JAUXNL010000150.1 GCA_030684415.1 Moraxellaceae bacterium
CCGTGCTATTGCTGGTCGTACTGGTCACAGGGCTGGGCGACAGCTAGCCGGTCGCAGGAAACATGCCGACCGTGCGTCAATAAGACTCTGCTGCGCGGAGCATGCAGGTGGACGGAGGAGTATTTTCAGCCAGCGTCTAGAAGGGCACTGAAGAACGCCGCTCTCGCCTCGCCCTTCCGTCCGCTCCGGAGAAAATTGACACGCCATGGCCGGCGCGTCGGCCAGCCCGGCCACCCTCCAACGCAAGCACACAATGGCTCAGCGGACCTCCACCTCGACACGACGGTTTCTCGGTTCAGACACGCCGGCTGCCGTGCGCACAACCGGGTCGGTATCGCCGTAATAGCGGATATCCATACACTTCTCGCCGATGCCACGTGCCACCAAGGCACGCGCCACGGCATTGGCGCGCTGACGCGAAACGACTTCGTTGTCGCGCGGCGTACCGGTGCGATCACTGTGGCCGATCACGCTGTTATCACAGGAGTTCCGCTCCTTGATCGCCACCAGAATCGCGTCAACCGTCGACTGACTGTCCGCCGACAACTCTGCGGAGCCCGACTCAAAAAGGAAAATGAAGCGCTGCGGTGGCAGCGGCTCGTTCTGCAGCACCGTGGCAAATGTTTTTGAAATGCGTGCGGCGTTGAAGGTGTCGCTTTTGATGGTGGCTGTCTTTCCACCCACCACAGCGGCTTGCCCCTGCTGCGCCAGCAGTTGCGAGCTTTCGCGATTGCTTACATTCACGCGCCCCACCTTGCCATCCGGATCCGGCACCAACACCACGGTGGTCGTCGTACAAGCCGACAGCACAAACATCGCGCCCAGCATTACGCTTTTCATCATCCGGTTTTTCATCATGTCGTCCCGAACTTTTCCTGTTCTTGTCAGAAATCGCTGGCAGCCAGCAATAGTTATCAGTCGTTGCCGTCAGCCGCAGCTTATTTGACGTCGACCAGTATCTTGGTGCCGCGCAGACCGAGCGTGGCCGTTGGCGTGGTGATGCGCACACTGTCAGGCGAAATGCGCCCGATGGCGCCAGAGATGAACGACATGTTGCCGGCGGCAACAACAGCCGTGAAGCCGACATTCTTGGTGTCCGGCTCGAACAAGAATTGCTCTAGCGTCACTTTCGATCCGGAGCCGATGGACATCACGGCACCATCAACAAACACCACGCCCAACGTGCCGTTGCGGCTGGTGCGGATGGCGTCGCCCTCGAATACGGGGTCGCCGATGCTGACGTCGCGCTTCTTGCCATCCGTGACGATGGCGGCATTCTGGTTAAGCGTTTTTATGTAGCCGATCGGCGTCGTGCCCGCTTGCGCAGAGACCGCCATCGCCGGCACCAAAAAGACCAGAAGCGCGAGCTGCTTTACCCAGCACATCAACTTTATGCGTGAATACGACATGAAATGACCTCATTTAACTGGTGTTATGGGCCTATATGAATGCAATAAGCACATTCGTGCCAAAACAGCGGCGCGTATTGTGCCCGAAAAGAATGTCAGGACAACCTCAGCAGATATGCGGTGCCAATAGCGCGCAATTACTGCTGCAAAGACAGTGGCAAAACGCCCACACGAACCATCAGAGTGATTGGCACATCTATTGATTGGCGCACTAAAAACGGGAATTGAAACGGCCTGCTGTTATCTGATGCAGGAACTCGTTGTTCCGCCACATGACAACAACCCAACGACGGCAGTCATGCCACTGGCTTCATTTCTCTACCACCGCACTCGCTATCGCCATGCGCCACACAGCGAGCCGCGGCACTGGTCAAGCGCGCACGATGACCCACAGGCCCACACCCACCATCATCACGCCGGCGGCAACGCTCACCCGGCGCTGACCGGAGCCCGACAAAAAAGTCACGGTGCGGCTGGCAAGCGCGGCATACGCCAGTTTGACGCCCCCCACCGCGAGCACGGTGAGCAGCATGACGATCAGAACATCCAGCACCGTCAGCGCAGCCAGATCGAGAAAGCCCGGAAAGAAGCCGAGGTAAAACAGGATGGCTTTCTGGTCGGCCAGCGTGAGTAAAAAACCGGCCATAAAACTGGCTGACAGTGATGCAGGCTGCTGATCACGCTGCATTTCATGTGCCAGAGCAGGCCGCTGGCGCAACAGTGCCAGCCCCGTCCAGACCAGATACGCGCCACCCAGCCACTTCACCGCCACGAAGGCCTGATACGGCATTTCCGCTAGCGCCGACAAGCCCAGCAGCGCCACCAGGATGAACAGCAAATCACCGAGCACGATGCCTGCGGCGGCCAACGCACCGTGCGCAAAACCATGGCTGGAGGCGCGAGACACGACAGTCAGCACGCTAAGACCGGGAAGAGCCGCGAGCAGCGCGAGCGCCAAAAAGAGCGCCGTCAGGCTGGCGGGAACGAGAGTGACATCAAGGGAAAAAATCATGGTGGTGCGCCGCCCTCATCGCATGTGGCCCGTCGGCCAGCATCGTCTGCTCGCGGGGTAGCCGGCGACACTTTACTGGACTCAAAGGCGCAAGTGCCAAGGACAGCCCAACTCCACGGCAACAATTCGGCTACGGCAACATTCGCACCGTACTCACGACACAAAAACGAGAGGCGCATGCAAGCGGATCAGGCCTTGGCCTACACCCGCGCCTCAGGCCTTGTGGCTAGCACCGATTGCTCAGGCATCCGCATGGCCGCCTGCGCTGTTTAGTCCTGTTAAAAACGACTCAGCACGAACAGAGCATGATCTGTTCGTGCTGAGCAAAGTACCGGTACTGCACTGCCACGGCTGTCACGCCTTTGCGACTCTTGGGGCGCTCTTTAGCCGTTTGCTGGAAAATCCCCTTCACGGGCTTTTTCAGCGCACGACTCTGACACATGCCCGGAGTCGCTTCACGCTGAATCAATCAAGCGTGATTGATTCGCGGCACGGCCATCCCTGGCAGGGAAACAGGTTGCTGAAAAGCATTTTTCAGCAACCTGTTTAGTCGCCCTTCAAGCCGCCCTTCAAGCCGTGATCAGCGTTTTTTGTCATCCGCGAGCACAGCGTCATCCGCGTCAAACTCATGCGCGTGCAGTTTGCGCTGACGCTCGCTGCCTTTGAACAGACGCCGCACCACCACAAAAAACACCGGCACAAAGAACACCGCCAGCACAGTGGCCGAGATCATCCCGCCCATCACGCCCGTGCCAATGGCACGCTGGCTGGCAGAGCCGGCGCCACTGGCAATCACCAAGGGCAGCACGCCCAGAATGAAGGCCATGGAGGTCATGAGAATCGGTCGGAAACGTAAGTGCACTGCCTCCAGCGTCGACTCGATCAGGCCTTTGCCCTGAGCCTGCAAGTCTTTGGCAAACTCGATGAT
>JAUXNL010000151.1 GCA_030684415.1 Moraxellaceae bacterium
GTATGGCGCGTTCGAGCGGGCTGTGGCTGAGGCTGACGGCGAAAATCTGGTTGGGACGCACACAGGAATCGTCGCCGCCGGGGCCGTCGAGCACGTCGTAAAGGCCGCCATTGGGGCGGACGAAACGCGCGAAGCCGGCACGCGCGCGATCGGCCGCGTCGGTCCAGGGCGAGGGGTCTTCTCCGGACAGGGCGGCGAAGCGCTCCAGCGTGCGCAGCGCGTTGTACCACAGTGCATTGATCTCGACCGGCTTGCCGCTGCGCGGCGTGGCTGGCACGCCCTCGATCCGCGCATCCATCCAGGTGAGCTGGCTGCTGGGTTCGCCCGCGCGCAGCAGGCCGTCTGCCTGGTCGAGACCGATACCGTAGAGGGTGCCGCGCGTGTAGGCAACGGCGATGGTTTTCAGGACCGGCAGCGCGTGTCGCAGCGCGGCCAGATCCTGGGTGTGCTGGTAATAGGCGCGCCAAGCCTCGATGTACCACAGCGCGGCGTCAGCACTGTTGTATTCTGCTTCGATTCCTGTTTCGGGCAGCATGTTCGGCAGCAGGCCGTCGCGGATGAAATGCGCCCAAGTTTCTAGTATGCGCCGTGCCACCACGTAGCGGCCAGTCGCTAGCGTAAGGCCGGGGAGGGCGATGAAGGTGTCGCGTCCCCAGTCGGAGAACCAGGGGTAACCCGCCACCACGGTGGCGCCCTCGGCGAGTTCGCTGCGGTCGTTCCAGTAGGGGAATTCCGTTGGCGGAGAAGACGATGCCCGTGGCATGGCGCGGTGTACCAGAAAGCGGTCGCCGTCGATCAAAAGCTGGCGGATCCAGTCGGGGGCGCCCGCATAGCCGTGGGTGCACAGCATCGCATGCTGGATATGGTTGCCGTCGCATGTCCGCCGTTGCGTGAGCGCGCCGTCGAGGTCGATGGGCGCGGCTGGATTGTCGCAGCTTGCACTCAGTCCGAGCGTCCGGTTCGGCTGCAGATCAAGATGGAAGTACCCGACGCGGAAGTGGTCCTCGCGCGCGGGCAGGCCGCGTGCCTGTTCGAGCGGCAGGAAAAAATCTTGGTACCACGCGACATCGGCGCGAAATTGTCCGTGCGCGGAAGCAAAAAAAAGCCTGGGTTTGCCACCCTGCAGCAGGCACAGATGGCCCTCCCGCATCCCGGTAGAGAGGTCTGCACGGGCGCCGGCGCGGGTTTCGCCGTGGTGGTCGCGGTCGTTGCACAGCAGTGCGATATCGAGCGCAATCTGGCGGTCGGGCGGTTGCACCAGCGTCCAGCCTAGGCAAAGCACCCGTTTGCCGGGAATGAACCAGATGCGTTGCTCGATGAT
>JAUXNL010000163.1 GCA_030684415.1 Moraxellaceae bacterium
GCGTGTCTTCGCCCAGATCAATCCAGCAGAGATCCAGCGGTAGATAGGCCTCGCTGTCGCGTGCTTTCAACGAGCCTTTGACCTTCACGATGGATTCGTTGCCGATATTGCGAACCTGTATACGCGTGACAAAAATCAGCCCGTCACCCGTCCGTTCGGGCTGCGGGAAGTAGTTCGGATCGCGCCGTGCGCCAAACTCGTTCGGTGTCAGCGTTTCTGCGCGCACGACACGGGCGTCGACCAGTGCCCGAAGCGGCGCCAGCCTGGCATCCCGCTGTGCATTCAGCTTTGCCATCCGTGCTTCTTCTACTTTCATTCGTGCTTGCCATGCACGCTGCAGAGTAATGGCCTCGGCAAAGGTGCGCGCCGTCAGCGGATCGTCCGGGTCGGCCAGCGCCGGTGTCAGCACATCGCCACGGCTGCGCTTCACATAATCCTCTACCAGTTGGCGCTCCTCAGGCGGTAGTGCCGCCAGTTGCTCCTGCACGCCCGAAAGATCCGTTGAACCGAACGGGAGCGCCGTGCGGTGCGGATTACGCTGGTAGCGATCCACCATGAACAGGGCGGCCAATACGACGGCGATCAATAAAAGTGTGCGGCCACTCATTGGGAAAACTCCTCAGCTTGCAGTGAAAATTCGGCAGTGGGTGCGGTGGTCAGGCGTTCAGCAATCAAACGGGTGACAGGGCGGATGACGCTAAAATGATCCGAACCGTGTACCGGAATACAGTGCACGGCAGGATTGCGGGTGGCGGCGCAGAGCGTTTCAAGATCCGCACGGTTACCGCTGCCGCTGACACCTTCGATGATGTAAGTGGGGTTTTCGATATCGTCGAGCCAGTGCACCGGTGAGCGTAGCTTCAGCTCCAGAGGGTCGTGCTGGCTGAAATCCACTGGAATGAGCGATGGAGTGTAACGGTCAACACTCGCCACCGGGCCGAAAGCAAAAATGGCCCGGAATGGTGTGCGGGTGGCGGCCGTGAGCAAGGCCAGTGTGCCGCCGGTGCTGTGGCCGCCGAGATAAATCCGTTCTGGATCAACATAACGCAGACGTGCCAGTTGTGCGGCCGCGCTCAAGATGTCATCGACCTCACCATAAAAGAATTCTTTTTTACTTCTGCCGCCGTTACCGCCGCGTAGTGTCGGAAACGCCATGATCATGCCCGCTTCACGGAAGGCGCGCGCGGACTGGTCGTTGCTGTCAGGGCCGGGTGTCCAGAAGTCGCCAAGCGAATTACTGTCGCCACCGGTAATCCAGATGATGGCGGGGTGCCGCTGCCCGTCTTGCGGATCGGGCGTGACATAGCCGGGCAGCATGTAGTTGCTGGCGTTCTTGTAGTCGCTGCGGACGAACAGCGTTGCGGGGGGGGAGGGCAATGGGGGAGCGCTGCTGTCCTGTACCGCAATCGTGGTGGTGAAGCCATGACGTTGTTGCGCAAAAGTGGTGGCACCTGCTTCGGCCATTGCTTCACGCTCTTCGTTGGCGCGCGCCTCTTGTGCGGCGTTCCATTCTTTGCGGTCGGCCTGCACGGCGTCGAACGATGCTTTGTCGATGCAACCATAGCGTGGGTGGATGGCATAACCGTCTTCCATCGCCTGGTTGCGCTCGCCGGTTGAGCGTAATGGCGGCCCTGCGCAAACCGTTGCGTCGTAGGCAGGTTTGTCCGGTTTTTTCATGAGAAAAGCGGCCAGCGCCAACAGAGCGAAAATAACCAGCAGTCGTTGCATGAAAACTCCGGTGTCATGAAGCGCTGATGTGATGAAAGACCGATGTGATGTAGCGCCGGTGTGATCAAGGACCGACGGAGCACGGGCTTCGACAAGCTCAGCCCGAACGGTTCTGGATTTTTCAGCGGCCTTGGGGATTGTTGCCCGGAAGTCAGTGGCTCGCCAAGTGATGCGAAAGCCAGTGTGGGCGTCGCCCTGAGATGTTGAACGCTGGCGCGTATTTCAAGGGGCGGCAGTACACGCCGGCCTGGCCAAGAGGCCGTCAGTAGATTCATGCAGCAGTCCACTCAGCAGATTCATGGCGCCGTAGCACTGTCGGTCACTTTCACGCGCCGGATACCGGCCAGTGTGCTGGCGCTGGTTTCACGCGCGGTCACCAGAAAGTCCTGTACGAAGGCGATATCCGCCTCTTCCTCACGCACGGCCGCATACAGCGTGCGCCAGATACCGTGCGCCTCCAGCGGCAGCGTCTTCACCCAGCCGCGCTGCACATACTCTTGCGCCGCCCACGAGGGCAGGGCGCAAACGCCACGACCACTGGCCACCAACTGCACCATCATCAGCGTGATTTCGCTGTGTCGCAGTTTTGCCGGCCGCACACCGGCCGGGAGCAGGAAGTGTGAAAACACATCGAGCCGTTCTTCATCCACCGGGTAGGTGATCAGGGTTTCCGTCGCCAGATCATGCGGCAAGACATGCTCGTGCCCCGCCAGCGGATGGTCGGGGGCGACCACGAGCACGGCCTCGTAGTCGAACAGCGGGACAAAGCGCAAATCGCCACGTTTGGGGTCGGGGTTGGAGGTCACCACCAGATCCAGCTCACGGCGCGACAGCGCCTCTTGTGCATCACTGTGGAAACCGCTCACAAAGTCCAGCTCTACCTCCGGCCAGTGTTCACGGTAGCGGTTGAGGGCCGGCATCAGCCATTCAAAACAACTGTGGCATTCGATGGCCATCACCAGCCGGCCGGCACGGCCGCTTTTGAGCTTGGCCAGATCGCGTCCGGCGGCGCGCAAGGCGGGCAACACCAGATCGGCCAGCTCGAGCAGGCGCTCCCCGGCCCGGGTGAAGCGCGGGGGATAGGTCTTGCGGGCAAACAGGCTGAGGCCGATACCGTCCTCCAGTCCTTTTAGCTGGTGGGAGAGTGCGGACTGGGTGAGATGCAGTTGCTCGGCGGCTTCGGCCAGTGAGCCTGCATCCCGGATGGCGGTGAGCGTGCGCAGGTGGCGGATATCGATCATGTCTGGCCTCATGAAGATGAGAGAAACTCATGCCGGGCATTAAATAATTGATTTTGATTCATGTAAAGGCGGCCCCAGACTGAGCGCCATTCAGCTTGGGAGACACCTCATGAAGGCACATGTACTGGGATTTCCGCGCATCGGCGCGGACCGTGAACTCAAAAAGGCGCTAGAGGCCTATTGGTCCGGCAAGAGCGATCGTGCCGCGCTGGAGGCGACGGCCTCCGTGCTGCGACGTCGGCACTGGGCGCAACAGGCGGAAGCCGGGCTGGATGTGGTGACGGTCGGCGATTTCGCTTTCTACGATCAGGTGCTGGCCACCTCCGCGCTGCTCGGCGTCGTGCCAGAGCGTTTTGGTGCGGCCGAGGACGACGTGGGGCTGGATACACAGTTCCGTATGGCGCGTGGTCGTGCTCCCACGGGTGATGATGCCGTCGCCCTGGAAATGACGAAGTGGTTCGACACCAACTATCACTATCTGGTGCCCGAGTTCCGCGCAGACCAGCGCTTCCGACTGACCAGCCAGCAGCTCTTTGACGAGGTGCGCGAAGCACAGGCCGAAGGTCATGTCGTGAAAGCCGTGGTGCTTGGGCCGCTCAGTTACTTGTGGCTGGGCAAGTGCAGCGGGGGCGATTTTGACCGGCTCGATCTGCTGCCTGCGTTGCTGCCGGTCTATGCGGAAATTTTCAACAAGCTGGCCGCGCTCGGTGTGGAATGGGTCCAGGTGGACGAGCCGATTCTGGCGCTGGATTTGCCGGTGAGCTGGCAGGCGGCGTTCGAGTTTGCCTACAACCGTCTGCAACGGCGGGACATCAACTTTTTGCTGGCCACTTATTTCGGGCCGCTGGCCGACAATCTCTGGTTGGCCTGTCATCTGCCGGTGGCGGGTTTGCATGTGGATGTCACACGCTCAGGCCATGAGTGGCAGCAAATCGTGGATCGCCTGCCGGAGTACAAAGTGCTGTCGCTGGGCGTGATCGACGGCCGCAACATCTGGCGTGCCAACCTGCCGGAAAAACTGGAGCTGTTGCGTGCGGCACATGAGCGGCTGGGCAACCGGCTATGGGTGGGCAGCAGTTGCTCGCTCTTGCATGTGCCGGTGGATCTGGTGCGTGAGCAAAAATTGCCGGCAGACCTGCGCTCATGGTTGTCGTTTGCGGTACAGAAGCTGGATGAGGTTGCCGTACTGAAAGCGGCGCTGCAAACGCCGGAGCGTGCCGATGTGGCGGCAGCAATGCGCGGCGCCCTGCTGGCAACGGCGTCGCGTCGTGAGGCCATCGGCTGGAAAAATACCGCTGTGCAAGCACGCGTATCGGCGCTGACCGATGCCCATGCGCAGCGCGACCATGCCTATGCCAAGCGCGCGGCGACGCAGGCACAAACACTGGATTTGCCGCTCTGGCCGACCACGACCATTGGCTCCTTTCCGCAAACCGCGGACATCCGCCGGGCGCGCGCAGATTTCAAGGCCGGCACGCTGGATGCTGCGGGTTATGAAGCCGCGATGAAGGCTGAAATCGCTTATGCCGTACGTGAGCAGGAAGCGCTCGATATCGATGTGCTGGTACACGGTGAAGCCGAGCGCAACGACATGGTGGAATATTTTGGCGAGCAGCTCGCCGGTTTCGCTTTCACGCAGTTCGGCTGGGTACAAAGTTATGGCAGCCGCTGTGTAAAGCCGCCAGTGATTGTGGGCGATATCAGCCGCCCTCAGCCGATGACGGTCGTGTGGGCGCAATATGCACAGTCGCTTACCGCGCGCTGGATGAAAGGCATGCTCACCGGGCCGGTGACGATTCTGTGCTGGTCGTTCGTGCGTGACGACGTGCCGCGCGAAACCGTGGCACTGCAACTGGCGCTGGCCGTGCGTGATGAAGTGTGTGATCTGGAAAACGCAGGTATCCGCATCATCCAGATCGACGAACCCGCGTTTCGTGAAGGCCTGCCCTTGCGCCGTCGTGAGCAAGCTGATTACTGGCGCTGGGCCGTGCGTGCCTTCCGGGTGACGGCCTCCGGCGTGCGTGACAGCACGCAAATCCACACCCACATGTGTTATGCCGAATTCAACGACTGCATCGAGCCAATCGCCGCGATGGATGCAGATGTCATCACCATTGAAACGGCACGCTCGGCCATGGAGTTGCTGCGCGCATTCGAGGCCTTCGAGTATCCGAATGCCATCGGCCCCGGCGTGTATGACATTCATTCGCCGCGCGTGCCGACAGTAGAAGCGATGGCACATTTACTGCGAGTGGCCGCCACACGCATTCCGGTCGAGCGTTTGTGGGTGAATCCGGATTGCGGCCTGAAAACACGCGGCTGGCCGGAAACGCGAGCGGCACTGGAGGCGATGGTGCAGGCGGCCAAGCAGTTGCGGCGCGAGACGGCAGCGGGGGTGTTGCCGACAACGGCATCACTGACGCAGGCTCCCGCTACAGCCACGATCATCTCTGCGACAGTGCCTGTGCATGGCGCGGACTGTTGTGCTCTGCCAGAAGAGGCCTGAATCCAGAGGAGGCCTGAATGTCGGCGGTAGGCATTTGACCTTTTGCTGAAAGGCCACCTTGCATCGAGGCGATGCATGATCAGTCGCGCTGCGCCGCCCATAAAAAACGGGAGCCGAAAGGCTCCCGTTTTTTATGGGCCACTGCCGTGGCGCGAAATCGCGATTACTTTGCGACTTCGATCAGCTCGACTTCAAACACCAGCACGGAATGCGGGGGAATCGGGCCAGCACCCTGTTCGCCATAGGCAAGGGCAGAGGGAATGACAAAACGGTACTTGGCGCCAGGCGACATCAACTGCACGCCTTCGGTCCAGCCCGGAATCACTTTGTTGAGCGGGAAGGACACCGGCTCGCCGCGCTGTACGGAGCTGTCGAAAATGGTTCCGTCTGTCAGCTTGCCCTCGTAGTGCACGGTCACCACGCTTTCCGCTTTGGGTTTGGCGCCAGAGCCTTCTTTCAGCACTTCATACTGGAGGCCGGAGGCGGTCGTGATCACGCCGGCTTTCTTGCCGTTTTCGGCGAGGAAGGCGGTGCCTTTGCTGCTGGCCTCCAGTGCGGCTTTCTCTTGCTTGGCCTGCATGTCGGTACGCAGCTTCTGTTCGAATGCCATCACGGCTTCACGCATCTGCTCTTCGGTCAGTCGGCCTTCCTTGTTGGCATGGCCATCACGAAAGCCGGAGATGAACTGCTCGATGTCCAGCTCGGGCGCTTGCGTGGCGCTGGATTTACCGGTCATGAAGCC
>JAUXNL010000172.1 GCA_030684415.1 Moraxellaceae bacterium
CTGTCGACACCGAGGCGGAGTTCGGCCTCGATGTGCCAGAATACTTCTTCTATCTGTTGTTTCAGGCGGTGCGACGTCCTGACGCGGCGTTTGAACGGGCGTTGGGCCCGCTCGCGCTGAGCCTTGGCCAGTGGCGGGCCATCTCCACCGTCCGCCGGTTCGAGGTCTGCTCCATGTCCGACCTCGCCGCCTTCACCGCGGTGGACCGGACCACCCTGACGCGCAGCGTGGACCAGCTGGTCCGGCGCGGGCTGATGGCCAGGGCGACGCCTGCCGCCGACCGCCGCCAGGTCCACATCTCCCTGACGGACCAGGGCCATGAGATCTATGCCCAGGCCGTGGACCAGCTGCTGGCGTTCAACCGTCAGGCTCTGGAGGGGGTGGACGGCGCCCGCCAGCGCGAGATCAGCCGGGGGCTGGCCACAGTGATCCGCAATCTGGCCTCCGACACCCAGCTGGCTGAGGCCCTCATCGGCTTTGAACCGACCCTGATCCGCGGCCGATCGGCCTAAGCACGCGGGCGGGCGAAACGCCCTCCGGCTTGGGCCTCTTTTCTGCGACCCTCTCGCAAGACCTGTGGCATGCTCGCGCCATGTCAGCGCCGCGCGACCCTGCATCATCGTCAGAGGAGGACGCCGAGGGGCCTACGACCGCGATCGCGCCCGTGGCCGCTCTGCTGTACCGGGTCCTGGGCCTGGTCGCCCTGGGTCTTGGAGTCGCGGGCGCCTTTCTGCCCCTGTTGCCCACGACCATCTTCCTGATCATCGCCGCCTGGGCGTTTGGCAAGAGTGCGCCGCGGCTGCGGGCCAGACTCTACGCCCACAAGCGGTTTGGCCCCACGCTCAGGGCCTGGGATCGGCACGGCGCAATCCCGCCGAGAGCCAAGCTCGCCGCGGTCATCGGCATGGGTCTCAGTCTGGTGATGGTGATGCTCACGGCCACCAGCGCCTGGGTCCCGATGGCTGTCGGCGTCATCCTGACCTTCTGCGCCCTCTATGTGCTGACACGGCCTTCGGCGTGAAGCGGCGTCGCGCCGAACCTATGGCGCAACTGCCCCGCCCGCGCGGCGATCGCCCGGCGCTCGGCCTCCCCGAGGCGGGCGAGATTCTTGTAGGGCAGCGCCATGCGCGGATTGGCCTCCAGACGCCCGGCGTTCCGGTCCAGAAAATCCCAGTAGAGGCTGTTGAAGGGGCAGGCCCCCTCCCCAAGCCGGTCTTTCACGTCATAGGCGCAGGCTGAGCAATAGTCGCTCATCCGGCTGATATAGGCCCCGCTGGCTGCATAGGGCTTGGAGCCCACCAGTCCCCCATCGGCATAGGTGGCCATGCCGTGGGTATTGGGCGCCTCCACCCATTCGTAGGCGTCAACATAGACCCCCAGATACCAGGCGTTGATCTCTGAGGGCGCGACGCCAAGCAGCATG
>JAUXNL010000175.1 GCA_030684415.1 Moraxellaceae bacterium
GCGGCGGGTTGTAGCTAACAGCTTGCTGAAAAACGCCCATCCCGGGCTTTTTCAGCCCGCGACTCCGGCACATGTGCGGAATCGCTTCACGCTGAATCAATCACATAGACCTGATTGATTCGCGACCCGGTCATCCTTGTCCGGCTCGCCGCTTACTGAAAAGCATTTTTTCAGCAAGCGGCGAATACCGTAGCGAGTTGCAGTAGCGGCTTGCCGAAAATGCACTCGGGGCAGCTCGCTCAGTTGGCCGCCAGTGCTTTGCGGTAGGCACTGCGCGCAATCTGCGCGACTGTGCTGCGCGGCACAAAGCGCGAAAAGAAAAGCTGTGTGCGATTGAGCGCACCCGGCACATGCAAAGCACGCCGCTCTACCATGGCACCCAGCCCTTCGCGCGCACAACTCACCACATCCTGAAGCAGCACGGTATTTTCAAAATAGCGCAGGCGGCTATTGCGCGTCATGTCTGTATCAATGCCACCAGGGGAAAATACCGTGACCGACACGCCGTCGTCGCGCAACTCCTGCCCCAGCCCCAGCGAGAAATTGGTGACAAATGCTTTGGAACCCGCATATGCCGACTGGTACGGCACGGGCAACAATCCCGCCATACTGCTCACCACCATGATGCCGCCTTTTTGCGGCAACGCCGCGAGCGGCGGTGCAAACAAGGTTGCCAGCCGCACCACGCTGGTGACATTGGTGGCCAGCAAGGTCTGGAACTGCGTCCAAGGCATTTCCAGATGCGCACCGAAATGGGTGATGCCGGCATTGAGAATGACGGCTTGCACCGAGCCCACTGCCATCGCCTCCGCATAGACACGCTCCACGTCGGCCGGCACGGAAAGATCGGCCGCGATCACCCGACACTTGATACCGGCGCTGCTCTCCAGACGCGAGGCCAGTGCCTGTAAGCGATCTGCACGTCGCGCCACCAGAATCAGGTTTGCACGGTATTCCTGCGCCAGTTGCCGCGCCATTTCTTCGCCCAAGCCGGAAGAGGCACCGGTCACCAACACCCAGCGCGCTGCCAACTGCATTTTTTTCATGACTATTTCCTGTCGCGTGAAAGTCGGAGGGTGCATGGAAGCGCTCCCCGTTGATTACCTGAAGCAAGCTTGGATTGCAGAGTCTGATTTATCAGCTTGCTGAAAAACGCCC
>JAUXNL010000180.1 GCA_030684415.1 Moraxellaceae bacterium
TGCTCAACGGCAACAAGATGTGGATCACCAACGGGCCAGATGCCAACACGTATGTGATCTATGCCAAAACCGATATCAACGCCGGTTCCAAAGGCATTACGGCTTTTATCGTCGAGCGCGACTGGACAGGATTTTCCCGGCACCAGAAGTTGGACAAGCTGGGCATGCGCGGCTCCAACACCTGCGAGTTGGTATTCCAGGATTGCGAAGTACCGGAAGAAAACATCCTCGGCAAACTGAACGAAGGCGCACGCGTGCTGATGAGCGGGCTCGATTACGAGCGTGTGGTGCTGTCCGGTGGCCCGGTGGGCGTCATGCAGGCCTGCATGGATGTCGTGATTCCTTACATTCATGACCGCAAGCAGTTCGGCCAGGCCATTGGCGAATTCCAGCTCATGCAGGGCAAAGTCGCCGACATGTACACCCTGCTCAATGCTTCCCGCGCCTATCTGTATAACGTGGCACAGGCCTGTGATCGCGGCGAAACCGCGCGCAAGGATGCCGCCGCGGTCATTCTCTACGCGGCTGAAAATGCCACCCGGCTGGCGCTCGACGCCATCCAGGTGCTGGGCGGCAACGGCTATATCAATGAGAACCCGACCGGACGCTATTTGCGTGATGCCAAACTGTATGAAATCGGTGCTGGTACCAGCGAAATCCGGCGCATGCTGATCGGCCGCGAACTCTTCAATGAAACTCGCTAACCGGACCGCAGAACCTTTTTCGGCCCAACACTGACCACCACTCCGGCGCCAGCTCTACTCGGCCTGAACCGGTGGCCAAACGAAACACCCAGCACTGCCGGGGCCCGACCAGACACGAACGGCCCTGGACAACTGCTGCCACAGCCTGCACAGGAAAACCGGCCATGCCCGTCCTGAAAACCCGAATCAATACGCACGCGGCAAGCTTCCAGGAAAATGCCGCGCACATGCGCCTGCTGACCGCCGATCTTGAAAAGCTGCTGGCGCGAATACGCCTCGGTGGTGGCCTTGCGGCCATCGAGCGTCACAAGTCCCGTGGCAAGCTGACCGCACGAGAGCGCATCAATGCCCTGCTCGACCCGGGCTCACCGTTTCTGGAACTGGCCGCACTCGCCGGCCATGAGGTGTACGACGAAGAGGTGCCGGCTGCCGGCATCATCGCCGGCATTGGCCGTGTGAATGGCGTCGAGTGCGTGATTGCGGCGAATGACGCTACCGTCAAGGGTGGCTCGTACTATCCGTTGACGGTCAAAAAGCACCTGCGCGCGCAAACCATCGCACAGGAAAACAATCTGCCCTGTATTTATCTGGTGGATTCAGGCGGCGCCAATCTGCCACGGCAAGATGAAGTGTTTCCGGACCATCTGCATTTCGGCCACATCTTCTTCAACCAGGCCAATATGTCGGCGGCCAACATCCCGCAGATTGCCGTCGTCATGGGCTCTTGCACCGCCGGCGGCGCCTATGTGCCGGCAATGGCCGACGAGGCCATCATCGTCAAAAATCAGGGCACGATCTTTCTCGCCGGCCCACCGTTGGTGAAGGCGGCGACCGGCGAAATCGTGACATCGGAAGAACTCGGCGGCGCCGAGCTGCACACCCGCACTTCGGGGGTGACGGACCAATTGGCAGATAACGATGACCATGCCCTGGAGCTGGCTCGCGCCTCTATCTCCCGCCTCAATCGCGTCAAAACCGTCGCACTGGACATTCGCGAGCCCGTCTCGCCGCTTTATCCGGCTGACGACATCTACGGCATCATCCCGAAAGACCCGCGCGAACCGTATGACGTGCATGAAATCATTGCCCGCCTGGTGGACGGCTCCGAATTCGACGAGTTCAAGCCCTTGTACGGCAGCACGCTGGTCACAGGCTTTGCACGGCTCTGGGGCTATCCGGTCGGTATTGTGGCCAACAACGGGATTCTCTTTTCGGAATCGGCCGTGAAAGGCGCGCACTTCATCGAGTTGTGCTGCCAGCGCAAGATTCCGCTGGTCTTCCTGCAAAACATCACCGGCTTCATGGTCGGGAAAAAATATGAGGAAGGTGGCATCGCCAAGCACGGCGCCAAAATGGTTCACGCGGTTGCCTGCGCAAAAGTCCCCAAATTCACCGTCATCATCGGCGGCAGCTTCGGCGCGGGTAATTACGGCATGTGCGGTCGCGCCTATGAACCCCGCTTCCTGTTCATGTGGCCGAATGCCCGCATTTCGGTCATGGGCGGCGAGCAGGCAGCCAGCGTGCTGACCGACGTCAAAAAAGCATCACTTGGCAAGCAGGGCGTTCATTGGAGTGCGGAAGACGAAACCGGCTTCCGCCAGCAAATGGTGGAGAAATACACGCGCGAAGCACAACCCACTTATGCCAGCGCCCGGCTCTGGGACGACGGTGTGATTGATCCCGCTAAAACCCGTGATGTGCTCGGACTGGCCATTTCCGCCTCCCTTAATGCCGCGATTCCGGAAACCCGGTTCGGCATCTTCCGTATGTGAGGCTTGGCATCATGACTGCTCTTGTTTCCATACTGGATGCCCGTGGGGTTGCCACCCTGAGGCTCAATCGGCCGGAGGTGCACAATGCCTTCGACGATGGATTGATTGCCGAACTGAACGACGCCATCGACCACTTTGCCCGCCACCCCGACGTACGCCTGCTGGTACTCGCCTCCAGCGGCAAAAGTTTTTCCGCCGGCGCCGATCTGGGTTGGATGAAACGCATGGCACTTTATTCACGCGCCGACAACGAAGCAGACGCCGGCGAGCTTGAGCGGCTGATGCGCGGGTTGTACGAATTCCCGAAGCCGACACTGGCGATAGTGCAAGGTGCCGCGTACGGCGGCGCTGTCGGGCTGGTCAGTTGCTGTGACATCGTCATCGCCAGCAACAAGGCGTCGTTCTCGCTGTCTGAAGCCAAACTCGGGCTGGCACCCGCCGTGATCAGCCCTTATGTGATTGCCGCTATCGGCGCCCGCCAGGCCTCTCGCTATTTTCTCAGTGCCGAACGTTTTGACGCTGAGCGCGCGCGCGAAATCGGGCTGGTGCATGAAATCACCCCGCCGGAAGCACTCGAGAGCACTGCAGAGGCCATGATCTCTACCCTGCTCGATAACGGGCCCATCGCGCTGATGGCCTGCAAAGCGCTGGTTCGCAAGATCAGCCCGGCCAGTAGCGATGACATCCGGCATTACACCACCACCCTGATAGCCAGCCTGCGCACATCGCAAGAAGGCCAGGAAGGTCTCGGCGCCTTTCTCGAAAAGCGCGCTCCCGCATGGCAACGGAAGAGTTAAGTCATGTTCAAGAAAATCCTCATTGCCAACCGTGGCGAAATCAGCTGCCGCATCACTCGCACCGCGCACCGCCTTGGCATCAAAACCGTGGCCGTCTACTCGGATGCCGATGCTGGCGCCTTGCATGTCGAGCTGGCCGATGAAGCCGTGCATCTCGGCCCGGCTCCCAGCCGCGAGTCTTACCTGTGCATCGACAAGATCATCGCGGCGGCCAAGGCCACCGGTGCCGAGGCGATTCACCCGGGTTACGGATTCCTGTCCGAAAACGCAGCATTCGCGCAGGCCTGTGCCGATAATGGTCTCAAGTTCATCGGGCCTTCTGCGCAGGCCATCACGGCCATGGGCTCCAAGTCCGGCGCCAAGGCGCTGATGGCAAAAGCCGGCGTCCCGCTGGTGCCCGGCTATCACGGCGACAAGCAGGATGACGCCCTGCTGCTGGCCGAGGCAAAGGCCATGGGCTTCCCGGTCTTGCTCAAGGCCTCTGCTGGCGGTGGCGGTAAAGGCATGCGCGCCGTGCATACCGAAAGCGAGTTTTCCGAGGCCCTGCACGCCGCACAGCGCGAATCAGCCAATGCCTTCGGCGACCAACGCATGCTGATCGAAAAGCTGCTGATCGAGCCTCGGCATGTCGAAGTGCAAATCCTGGCCGATGCCCACGGCAATGTGGTGTATGTCTTCGACCGCGACTGCTCCATCCAGCGTCGTCACCAGAAAGTGGTGGAAGAGGCACCCGCCCCCGGCCTGCCGGAGGCATTGCGCCAGGCCATGGGCGATGCCGCTGTCCGCGCCGCCCAGGCCATTGCCTACGAAGGCGCTGGCACGCTGGAATTTCTGGTCGACCAAAGCGGCGCGTTCTATTTCATGGAAATGAACACCCGCCTGCAGGTTGAGCACCCGGTCAGCGAGCTCATCTCCGGGCTGGATCTGGTGGAGTGGCAGTTGCGCGTGGCCAGCGGTGAGCGTCTCTCGTTCGACCAGGCCGCACTGGTGCCGCGCGGTCATGCCATCGAGGTACGGCTCTACGCCGAAGACCCACAGAACGAATTCCTGCCGTCCACCGGACGTCTGCGCAGGTTCTCGCTGCCCGCCGGCGAAGGCGTCCGCACGGATACCGGCTACCGCAATGGCGATGAGGTCAGCGTGCATTACGACCCCATGATGGCCAAGCTGATTGCCTGGGGCGAAACCCGCACAGAGGCCGCCGCCCGCCTCTGCCAAGCGTTGCAAGCGACCTGTGTGGCAGGCGTGCACCACAACGCGGCTTTTCTCGCGCGCGTGCTGGCTCATCCCGATTTTCTGGCTGCCCGCATCAGCACCCGCTTCATTGAAGAACATCAGAACGCACTGCTGCACGAAGTGGATGCCCACCGACTCAACCTGCTGGTACTGGGCGCCCTGTTCCGTCTGCGCCCGGCTGCCAGTGCCGGCAATGATGGCCAGTCGCCCTGGCAGCACTTGTCCGGCTTTCGCACGGCCGGTGCCGACACCAGCCGCCACCGGCTGCATTACCGCGGTGAAACCATCGAGGTTTTACTGACGCCCGCACAATCGGGTTACCGCTATGCCGTGGAGGGCCATGAAGGATATTGCGCACTCAGCCTGCAAGACGGCGTGGCCAGCCTCACCCGTGATGGACACCAGCAGCACTACGCCATCAACGAAACGGCAAGCGGTCTGGACGTTTTTGCAGAGGGCCGCCACACCGAAATCAGTCTTGGCCACCTGGATGCCCGCGAGAGCACCGGCAGCAACGACAAACACTACAACGCGCCCATGAACGGCCGCATCGTCAGTGTCAGTGTTGGCGCTGGCAGCACCGTAAAAGCCGGCGACACCCTGCTGGTCATGGAAGCCATGAAGATGGAGCATC
>JAUXNL010000181.1 GCA_030684415.1 Moraxellaceae bacterium
ACGTGGGCGATGATGGCGATGTTGCGGATATTCTGGATGGACACAATGACACCGGGGTTGGTCAAAATTTGGGCGCGGAGTATACCCCAGCCAGCATGACGTTCAGTAGCAAGTTGAAGAAAAAGGCCGGCCCGTCATCCGGAAAGTGGCTTTCCGCCACCCTGTCAGCGTCTTGCCGTTCACGCGAAGGCCGCCAGCACTGCTAGCATCCTGCTGAAATCGCCCACCTGCCGACTCAAGGAGAGCTCCCGTGCAAGAGCCGCACAACCCCTACAGCGCCCCGTCCACTGTTGTCGCTGACATCCCCACCACTACAGGTGAGCACTATGCCGCACCCGCCCGGCGGGTCAGCGCTGGCCATGGCCGGCGCTGGATCAGCGAGGGCTGGCGGATATTCAAAGAGGCGCCGCTGCTGTGGGTGGCCGTGATGGTGCTGATATTCATCATCAGCGGCATTGCCTCAACCGTACCGGTAGTGGGTGATGCGCTCAGCAATGTGCTGGGTCCGTCACTGATGATCGGCGTCATGAGCTTTGCTCGCGCCATTGCCCGGGGTGAAGGCGCCGATTTCACCCATGCGTTTGATGGCTTCCGCCAGCACCTTCTGCCCTTGCTTGGTGTTGGACTGCTCTACATTGTGCTGGTCTTGGCCGCCTTTGCGATTGTCGCCGCCGGCCTCTTCATCTCCATCGGCAATACCGTCTTGCTGGGCGAGTTGATGGATGACCCGCAGCAGGCCATCACGGGTCTCTTTACCGGGATTGGCGGCCTCACCGTCATGCTGGGCGCAGTGGTGTTGCTGGCGCTCATGGCGCTGATCATGGCGGCTTACTGGTTTGCGGCGCCGCTGGTATTTTTTGCCGGCATGGGCCCGATCGAGGCCATGTACGCCAGCTTCAATGCCTGCCTGCGCAATTGGCTGCCGCTGCTCGTGTACGGCATCCTCGCATTTCTGGTGGTGATAGGCGGCCTGCTGGCGTTGGGGATTGGCTTGTTGGTGGCGCTGCCCGTGTTGTCCGCCTCGGCCTATGTGATGTTCAACGACCTGTTCGGGCAAGACGACACCGCGGCCTGAGCCCTCGCCACCTGCAGCCCATGGCCGCCAGCTCAAAATCCCTCGGGAAAGCGCTGAGTCAGCCCTTTCATGCTCCATCGTGCAGGATGGCCTGCTTCAGGCGGCTGATACGCCGCTACTGAATAGTCGCGATGCTCCACCGGATGCGCACCACTGGGCCTACGTTCAAGACCTGCGGAGACAGGACGAAGATCCGGCCGCTCCGACGCCTCTGAACGGCAAAAGAAAAACCCGCAAAACAAAGGCCGCCCGAAGGCGGCCTTTGTTTTGGGGCAGCGCCGCTGCTGTCACATGGGCAGCGGCGGCGAAAAGAAGGATTACTTCTTCTTCATCTGCACTTTCTTGGCTTCGCCACTGATGATGGCGATCACACGACGGTTCTGGGCACGCCCTTCCACCGTCTTGTTATCGGCCACCGGCTGGCTGGAGCCGTAGCCCTGAGCCGTCACGCGCGAGGCATCGGCACCGAACTCGTTCACCAGCACCGCTTTGACGGCATCGGCACGCTGCTGCGACAGCTTGTCATTGCTGGCCGCCTTGCCGCTGGAGTCGGTGTGGCCCTGGATTTCGGCGCTGGTGCCCGGGTACTGCTTGAGCAATGTGGCCACTTCACCGATTTCGGCCTTGTACTCGTCCTTCACCACGGCAGCGCCGGAGTCAAAGGTCACCGACAACTTCTTGTTGATGGCTTCGGTCAGCACCACGGTGCAGCCCGCTGCGTCTACGGCCACGCCGGCAGGGGTATCGGCACACTTGTCGAGGTAGTCAGGCACGCCATCCTTGTCGGCATCAAGCGGGCAGCCATTCTTGCCTACCGCCACACCCGCCAGGGTGTTGGGGCAGCGATCAAGGCTATCGGCCACGCCATCGCCATCGGCATCACCATCCAGCGTGCAGCCGTATTCGTTCACGGCCGTACCGGCCGGGGTGTCCGGGCACTGGTCTACATCGTCAGCCACACCGTCACCGTCGGTGTCGGCAGGCGCGGCGGCAAGCTCTTCAACCGGGGCGGGCTCTGGCTCGGGAGCAGGCGCCGACGGCGTGAACGCCTGAGCGTTGGCAGCAGAGAACTCGAGACCGAGCAGCGCGAGCTGGTCGTTCACGTCGTAATCGCTATTGAACACGTTGCGGATTTCGCCACGCAGGGCGACGTTGTCATTGAAGCGGAAGAAGGCACCCACCGCACCATTGATGATGGTGTCCTGCGAGTTGGCACCCGGTGCGACGGCCTTGTAACGGCCTTCACCCGCGCCCAGCAGAAGGTAGGGCGAAAAGCGGCTGTCGGCATTGAAGGCGTAATAGGCATCCAGGCTGCTGCGGCTGTCAGTCACCTTGCCGCCCACTTCCAGTTGTGTCTGGGTGCGGCCGTGATGCAGCTCAAGCGCAATGGCAGGAGTGAAACGGTAGCCGAGCGCCAGCGCATAACCCTCGTGATCCTCGGTTGCCTTGCTGCCATCAAAGAAATGGTAGCTGGCCATGGGAGTAAAAGTGACTTCGGCCTGAACGGCAGCAGTCAGTGGGGCCAGCAGCAAGGCCAGCGCGATACGATTGCATTTCATGGGGGCTTTCCTCCCGAAGGGTTCCTCGAATACCCGCCCGCGCCAGCCGGTTTGCGGATCAGGCACGAAGGGCACGATCCAAAAAACGCAAACAGGCATTCATCTGGGCAGGGGTGGCGCCACCCTATGCCCGGCTTGCGAACGGGTCAAGGTGAGGATAGATGAAGATACGGGTCCTGCCAGCTATCACCAACTACCACCAACTGGCGTGATTGGGCGTAATAGTGCTGGCTGCTACACTTCGCGGCCATCCGGAGATTGATCATGAGCGACTTCATCCAGCGCTTCCACTTCAGCGAAAGCCCGGTTCGCGGCGAGCTGGTGCAACTGAGCGCATCGGTCGACGCCGCCTTCGAGCGCCACCAGTACCCCGACGCCGTGGCGCGCCTGCTCGGTGAGGCCATGGCCGCCACCGTGTTGCTGGCGTCCACCCTCAAGTTCGAAGGCTCGCTCATTCTTCAGGCGCGAGGCGATGGGCCGCTGGAAACCCTGATGGTCGAATGCAATCACCGTCGCGAAGTGCGCGCCATCGCACAGCCGGGCGAAGCCTGGCAGGAAGACATGGCCAACTGGCCACTGGAACAACTGTTCGGCAACGGCCAGCTCGCCATCACCATCGACCCTGAAGGCGGCCAGCGTTATCAGGGCATTGTCCCCCTGCAGGGCACGCGCCTTGAAAGCTGCCTGGAGCATTACTTCATGCAGTCCGAGCAATTGCCGACGCGCATCTGGCTGGCCGCCAGTGAAGAAGGCGCCGCCGGCCTGCTGCTGCAAGTGCTGCCGGGCCACGACCAAGGCAGTGACGCCGACATCTGGCCACGTTTGCAGCAGCTCACGGCCACGGTGAAAGCGGATGAATTGCTCGAACTGCCGGCCACCGAGCTGCTTTACCGTCTGTACAACGAAGAACTGGTTGAGCTGCATGAAGCGCAGGCGGTTTGCTTCCGCTGCACCTGCTCGCGCGAGCGCACCGAGCAGGTATTGGTCACGCTGGGGGAAAACGAGTTGCGCGGCATTATTGCCGAGCATGGCGCCATCGAGATTTCCTGCCAGTTCTGTGGCCAGGAATACGCGTTTGATCCGGTTGATGTGGAGCAGATGATCCGTGGTGGCGCCGGACACTCCGTGAAAATGCACTGAGCCCTGTTGCCGCTTGCTGGAAAGCATTTTTCAGCAAGCGGCTAGCGCCCCTGAGCAAGCGCCAGACCGAATGCCACAAACCGGATGCGCGCCATAAAAAAAGCCGGCTGTAATAGCCGGCTTTTTACTTCACGCGAACGTCAGGCACGCCCGGGCCGGCGATTGAGCGGCAAGGTGATGGTCACTTCAAGCCCTCCGTCGGGATGGTTGCGGATATCGAGCCGGCCGTTATGCATTTTCACAATGCGCGCCACAATCGCGAGCCCCAGTCCTGATCCCTGTGTTGTGCGCGCACTTTCGCCGCGCACGAACGGCTGCAGCAGTTCCGGCAAGGTGGCTTCGTCAATACCCGGACCGTGATCCCGCAGCACCAGCACCACCGACTTGTCTTCCACACCCGTTCGCATCGCCAGCGGCGCTCCACCGTAATGCAGGGCGTTACTGATGAGGTTGTCGAGCATACGCTTGAGCGACAAGCGCTTCATCTGCATATCCGGCACCTGCCCGGGCACAAACGAAATCTCACCCTGATGCGCATACTGGGCGACGATCTCGGCGACGAGCACATCCAGACTGGCCTGCTCGACGTTTTCATCCGAGCCATCGCGCATATAGGCGATGAACTGGTCGAGAATGGCGTCCATGTCCTGGATATCGAGGACCATGCCTTCGGCCAGATCACGGTCTTTCATCATTTCGGCGGTCAGACGCAGGCGCGTCAACGGCGTGCGCAAATCATGCGAAATGCCGGCGAGCATGAACGAACGATCCTTGCCGGCTTGCTGGATTTCACGGGTCATCTGGTTGAAGGCGCGATTGACCGCACGGATTTCCATGGGCCCGCTCTGCGTTTCCAGCATGGTGGCATGCTGGCCCTTGCCCACACGCAGGGCGGCGAGCTGCAAACGCCGCAGCGGACGGTTGAGCTGACGTACCAGAATGACAATCGCGATCAGCGACAGCAGCGGCACACCGATCAGCCAGGCAATGATGATGAGCGGGTTGTACTGGGCAAAGAACAGCAGCGGCTCGCGCACCCACACATCTTTCATCGACGGCACGTGAATCCAGAACACCGGCTCCGGCTTGAACTTGAAGTACACATCCACCGGCTCATTCAGCTCCTGGCTCAGTTGCTGCTCCAGCACGCGCGTGAAAATTTCCACAAACGGCTTGCTGACCACCGTCGGGAACTCTTGGGGGTCGCGGACAATTTCAATCCCCGTGGCGCGCTTGACCCAGCGCTGGGCATCAAAAGAGGCCGTCGCTTCGGGTGGACGGTGTTCGGCGTCGCGCAGCAGGTCGATGTGCACGGCGGTGTAATGCGCATGCTGCCGCAACTCGGGCTCGTACAGATTGGTCCAGAAAAACGCGACCGACAGATACTGGCTGACCAGCATGGCAATCGCGACCACCAGCGTGGTGCGCCAGACGGTGGAGCGGGGCTTGAGGCGGTTGAACAGTTTGTTGAAACGGATCACGTCATGTACCGGTGGAAAAGTCGGATAAGGGTCGGCCTCCCTGGCAATGATTGCATCAACGTACGGCGCCGGCGTCCTGCCGCCCCGTCAGGCCCGGGTCATGAGCCATCGGGCACAAATACATAGCCCACACCCCAGACGGTCTGGATGTACCGGGCTTTGGACGGCGTGTCTTCCACCAGACGGCGCAGACGGGACACCTGCACGTCGATGGAGCGCTCCATCGCGCCCCATTCACGGCCACGCGCCAGATTCATCAGCTTGTCGCGCGTGAGCGGCTCGCGGGGATGCTGCACCAGCGCCTTCAGCACGGCGAACTCGCCCGTGGTGAGCGGCACGTTTTCATTGTCGCGGGTGAGCTGGCGCGTCGACAGGTCCAGACGCCAGGGGCCGAAGCTGACAATCTCGACCACCTGCGAGGGCGCCCCCGGCAGCTCGCGCTGCTGACGGCGCAGCACGGCCTTGATGCGCGCCAGCAGTTCCTGCGGATTGAACGGCTTGGGCAGGTAGTCGTCGGCACCGGCTTCCAAGCCGGAAATACGGTCGGAGTCGGCGCCTTTGGCCGTGAGCATGATCACCGGCAGGTTGTTGCCTTCACGGCGCAGGCGGCGGCAAATCGCCATGCCGTCTTCGCCGGGCAGCATCAGGTCGAGCACCAACAGGGCAAAAAGCTCGCGTGCGAGCAGACGGTCCATCTGCACGGCATCGGGCACAGCCTTGACGGTATAACCCTGTTCTTCGAGAAAGCGCTGCAACAAGTTGCGCAGGCGCACATCGTCATCGACCACCAGAATGCGGGTTTGCTCGCGGCTGGCATCGGAGGCGGCATCGGGAATCTGTTCAGTGGTATCCATCATCATCCAGCGCTGTCATCGGCTTGTGGCCGGAAGGCCGCATGGTAGCAGCACCCGCGTTTTTTGTGATTGCCGCGCCGCCCGGCCGCCAACCTCCTTTTCATCCAGCCGCCTCTATTAACAGCTTGCCGAAAACTGCCTTTCAGCAAGCTGTTAATAGAGGCGGCGGCGTCACGGCCACTCACGGGGGAACAGACCAGCCACGCCCCGCAAAAACACCTGCCCGCCGGGCCGTATCCGGGATAACCTGCTGACCCGTGCCTGTTGCGGTGCCGGCAGGCCGCCACCGCAACAGGCACGGAGCGATCCAGCACGGCCCAACCCGACGTTGCACACAACCGCACCTTGCAAACCCGTCGGCCCGACTCAGGCCACCGGACACCCCAACAGCCAAGACACAACACCCCGACATCAGGAGATTACTGACATGACGACCATCACCCTCCGCGGCAACCCCGTGGAAACCGCTGGCGAGCTGCCGGCCATCGGCAGTGCCGCCCCCGCTTTTACGCTGGCAAAGACTGATCTGGCGGACGTCACCCTGGCGGACTTTGCCGGCCAGCGCCTTGTGCTCAACATCTTCCCCAGTGTGGATACCCCTACTTGCGCCATGTCGGTCCGGCAGTTCAACGCCGCCGCCAGCGAACTGGCCAATACCACAGTGCTGTGCGTGTCGGCCGACCTGCCATTTGCACTGGGCCGCTTTTGCGGCGCCGAGGGGCTGGCGGCGGTGGTCAGCGCCTCGGTTTTCCGCAGCCCGGCCTTCGGCCGGGACTATGGCGTGCTCATCACCACCGGGCCGCTCACCGGGCTGCTGTCGCGCGCCGTCGTGGTCATTGATGAAACCGGCCGCGTGATTCACCGCGAACAGGTGCCGGAAATCGGTAACGAGCCAGACTATTCCGCCGCACTCGCCGCGCTGAAGTAAGCCGATCAGGTATTGGGCGGTAGTTCTGGGCCCAGACCCTGAACCACGGGTCTGGGCTGGGCGTGTGGATGGGCATGCGGACGGGAGGCGGCAACACCTCCCGCCGCGCTCAGAGCACGCCCGGCAGTAACAGCCGCAACAGGCCGATAGCGGCGCAAGCCGCAATCAGCCGGATGACGCTGACCTCATAGCGCAGCAGCGCCAGCAGGGCGGCCAGCGCCAAGAGCAGGGCCGCCACGTCCGTGCCGGCCAGTTGCACGCCCGCAGGCCAGATCGTATGCGCGGCAAAGAACAGCGCCAGATTGAGAATGACGCCCACCACGGCGGCGGTAATCGCCGTGAGTGGCGCGGTCAGGCGCAGGTCGTCGTGAGTCGCCTCTACTAAGGGGCCGCCCACGAGAATGAACAGGAAAGAAGGAAGAAAGGTGAAGAAGGTGGCCACGCAGGCACCCGCCACCGCTATCAAAGGATCTACCTGCCATCCCGCCACAAAGCCGACAAAGGCCACGATCATGATCAGTGGCCCCGGCGTTGCCTCGCCAAGAGCAAGGCCATCCATCATCTGGTGCGCGGAGAGCCAGCCGTACTGCACCACGGCAGCCTGATACACATAGGGCAGCACGGCATAGGCGCCGCCAAAGGTCAGCAGCGCCGCCTGCGTGAAAAACAGGCCGATCCGCGACAGCAGACCAATGCCGCCCTCCAAGGCCAGCAACACCCCCAGCACCGCCACGCCGAGCCCGATACCGGTCAGCAAATAGCGGAGCAGCCGGCGACGATCCGGCCGGGCATGCGCCGGCGTTGGTGTGTCGTCATCAATCAGGGCGGGCGGATGCGACCGGGCAAGAGTGCCGCCATGCCCGCCACCGCCGCTGAATATCGCCGGCCGCCAGCGCCCGCCCAGCGCACCAATGGCCGCCGCCCCCAGCACGATGAGCGGGAATGGCAGCCCAAGCAGGGTCAGGCCGATAAACGAAAGGCCGGCAATCGCCCAGAGCCAACCGCTCTTGAGGCTGCGCCGACCGATACGCCAGGCGGCGGCCAGCACAATCGCCACCACCGCCGGTTTGATGCCCCAGAGCACCGCCGCCAGCGCCGGCAAATGCCCGAAAGACAGATACACAAAGGCCAGCGCCATCAGGATGAAAAGCGAGGGCAACACAAACAGCGCCCCAGCCGCGATGCCGCCCTTGGTGCCATGCAGTAGCCAGCCGATATAGGTCGCCAGTTGCTGCGCCTCCGGCCCCGGCAACACCATGCAGTAATTGAGCGCATGCAGGTAACGCTTCTCGGAGATCCAGCGCCGCCGCTCCACCAGCTCGGTATGCATCAGCGCAATCTGGCCAGCCGGACCACCAAAACTCACCCAGCCCAGCTTCCACCAGAACTTCAACGCCTCGGTAAACGAAGCCTCCGCTGGCTTTGCCGCCACATTGTCCATCTCAGCTTCATCCTCTTTTCGGGGGCGTTTGCATGACCTGCCCGCACCAGAGCCCGACTTCGTTCGTCCTGATCCCCTCGACACGACTCACCTGAGCTTATCGAAGGGCCCAGCCTCCCAACGCATCGACAGATGCTCAGCCGGAACAGCTCCAGGCAATCCAGTGCCGCGCTTGAGGGTGGCTAACCGGCCCGCTGACAAGCAGAGCCCCCTCTCCAACACCGGCACAGGGCAGCCACTGAGGCAGTCGCCCTCATCTGAAACGCGGCAGTTTACGCGAAGCACGGCCCACCACGACCCCGGATGCAAGACAAGTCTGCCCAGCACCCGGAGTGGCCGATATGATGCCGCCCTCATCGTTACAGTTGTTGCAGGACATTCACATGCCGGATCGCGCACTCAAGATTGCCCAGACCATCGC
>JAUXNL010000002.1 GCA_030684415.1 Moraxellaceae bacterium
ATGGCAGTCGCCAATGAGGTCTTGCCTACGCTGGGACGCGCGGCAATCACGATCTGTCGGCCAGGCTTCAGGCCACCAAGAAAGCGATCCAGCGCCTCGAACCCGGTCGAGATTCCAGGCGCTATGAGGCCGTGTGCCAAGTCGTTGATGCGAACGACCAGGCTGTCCACCAAGTCGCCCACCGCCGTCGCCTCACGCACCTTGGCATCGCGGTCTGGGGCATCGAACAGGGCCTGCACCTCGGCCAGTGCCGCCGGGTAGGTCAGTTCCCCGTCGCCAGCCAGCTCGTGCGCCCGGTGTACGTTGGCCAGCAGCGCGCGGCGGTCGGCACGGTCCCGCACGATCTCGGCGTACCGCCGGATGTTGGCCGCGCTGGGCACGTACTGGGCAAGCGCGTTCAGGTAGACCAGCCCGCCGGCTTCATCTGCCTTGCCCCGGGCCTGCAGGTGCTCGAACACCGTCACTACATCCGCCGGCTTGCCCGCGTCGATCAGCTCGATCACAGCCTCGAAAGTCGTCCGGTGCTCAAACCGGTACAGGTCGGCGGCTGACACCAGGTCGACCACTCTGTCGATGGACGTGTTGTCCAGCAGCAGCGCGCCCAGCAGACTGGATTCGGCCTCAATGGAGTGCGGCGGCAGAACGGCCATCAGATCGTCGTCATGCATGCTCGGCCTCCTTTTGCGCCATGCGGGCGTCCAAAACGGTCTTGTGGGTCATGCCGATGGATGACCACTGCATCCCGCCGTCACCAGCAAACCACAGCTTGAACCAGTTGTTTTTGATCGCCGTGGCGAAGTGGGCGGGCCAGTCCTTGTAGCGCTTGCCTTTGCCCTTCTCGCCCTCGACGTACCGCTCACGGAACTGCACCCAGGCAATCTGCAGCATCTCGTCGGTAATACCCGCCTCTTGTGCCCAGGTCCGCAAGCTGTGGCCATCAGGGATTGGCTTGGTTTTCGCGGCTTTGCAGGCTTCCAAGTAAGCCGTCAGGGTAACCTCATCACGCTTCTGTCGAACCGGTTTGGAGGGGGTAGGGGCAGCTTGCGCACCCCTCTTGGTGGTTACTGATGGTTCATTGATGGTTTGGGTCGCATGGGTGCGACCCGTCTCGCCGCACCCATGCGACCCCTCTGCCGCATCCATGCGACCCGTCGCACCGGCGCTACCCGTCGCATCTATGCGACC
>JAUXNL010000194.1 GCA_030684415.1 Moraxellaceae bacterium
GTGTTAATAACAACCCCGCCTGCATTGCCTGCTTTGCGCGCGGCGTAGTTGATGGCGGCACCAGCAGAAACGGCACCTGCGACACCTTGTACTGCGGCAGCGCGTGCATCCGCAGAAAGGTCAACAAACTTCGGCAACGCCACAGCCGCCAAAATCCCCAAAATCACAATCACAACGATCAGCTCGATCAGCGTAAAACCCTGTTGCATGCGGCTATGTTTCATTGCTTGCTACCCCCGTAAGATATAAATAAAAGTCGAACAAAAGTGGTGTGGTTCAGCAGCCGGTGACAGTCGCCACGGAAATGACGGGTGCGGCGCCAGCCGCTGCGGGGGATGTGTAGGTGAATGAGCAGACCCCCGTACCACCGGTTACCGAAAATGTTGTAGTCGTGCCCGCCACTACTGCACCGAAGCCTTCCGCGTTCAACTGCGCCAGGGACGGTGAAAAGGTCGAAACCAGCCCCGCTGCGCCGATGATGCCAGGCGGGTTTGCCGCGAGCGCGACCGCCCCGGACGGATAGCCGTTCGCCAACTGTACGACCCCGCTCTCGGTACAAATTGTGCCGTTCACTGCATTGGTCGCGGTGGCTGCGGGGACAGCGCCTGGGCAGGCTGCGGCATCGGTCACGCCCCCGCGGGTCAGAAAAGCCGCGTGGACAATGGCGGCAGCTGCACCAACCGCGCCCCGGGCGGCGTTCAGCTTGGCGATCCGCGCATCGCGCTGCAGGGAAACATACTTGGGCAGCACTATGGCGGCAAGGATGCCGATGATCGTGATCACGATGACAAGTTCGATCAAAGTAAAGCCGCCATTCCTGGGCGGATTCACTTGCATGGCGTGTCTGTGTCTTTTCATGATTCCATCTCCTGTCTGCATCGGTGCAATGCCCAAATAATACTAAAGATAACTACTTCAGGGGCCAACTATAATACTGATCAAGGTGACGAAAGTAAGACGATTCTGACACTTGCCGCTCCCGCAGCCCTTTCAATGCGCCAACTCAACATGCCCGGCTCGGGCCGGGGGGGCTGCAAACCAAGGTCCAGGTGCGGACGATAACGCAATTCTCGACTGCTTACTTCGAAACACCATCTTCCTGTGCCGAGTTCCCCCGCGCACTTGCCCACATAATCTTGCGGCGGTTTTTCTAGCCACTGCACCGGATTGCTGCCCACCATCTCCACGATGCGCATTTCTTCCCCGCGGATAATATGTCCGGCTGACGCATAGCGCAAACCTGTCTGGATATTAAGGATGGTCGTTTCGACAGCCGTTTTCTCTCCCAGTACCTGCAAATGAGTCAGCCTTTCCAGTCCCAGCCACGAGATGATGCCTATAACGGCAACTACCACCAAAAACTCAAATTTACCGAGGCCTGATTGTCGTTTCACGTTCACAAGAAACTCGCTGGGCCGCCCAAAGATTTTCTTCGCCCCGTGCGGGGGGGGCTGGACGTAGCGAGATTTTTATGGGGGGGGGTGATCATTTCTTCATCGCCACGCCG
>JAUXNL010000196.1 GCA_030684415.1 Moraxellaceae bacterium
TGCACGATGCAGAGCCGTGTGACGGCAACAGCTACCAGATCTTTGATACGGAAATCCTCGGCCTGGCGGCGAAGGTGCAAAGCTCGGGCACGCGCACCTTCACGCTAGAGCATTTCAGGCTTACACGGAAGCATAGCCTGCGTTCTTGAGGTAGTTGGTGCACTCGTCGGGGGTGAAGCGGTTGAGGATGGTTCCAACGGAGCGCCACAGCGTGTCCCGCGACCGGGGTGCTGCGGAGCGCATCCAGTGTTTGAGCTTGGCGAAGGCCTGTTCGATCGGGTTCAGATCGGGGCTGTATGGGGGCAAGAACAGAAGATGGGCACCGGCGGCGCGGATCGCCCGCCGCACAGCCTGACTTTTGTGACTGCCGAGGTTATCCATCACCACGATATCGCCGGGTCTGAGGGTGGGGGCCAGAACCCGTTCGACATAGGTCCGGAAGATGCCGCCGTTCACGGGACCGTCGAACACCCAGGGCGCATCGATGCGGTCATGGCGCAGTGCGGCGATGAAGGTGGAGGTGTTCCAATGCCCGAAGGGAGCCGCTCCGGGCAGGCGCGCGCCTTTGGGCGCCCAGCCCCGCAGCGGGGCCATGTTGGTCTTCACCCAGGTCTCATCAATGAAGACCAGCCGCGTCGGATCTATACGCCCCTGATAGCGTTGCCACCTGTCGCGGCGACGCTTCACATCGGGGCGTTCACGCTCGTCGGCGACCATTGTCTTTTTTTGAAACTGAACCCACAGCTGCGCAGGAACCGCCAGTCAGTGTCGTGGCTCACAGCGATCCCACGCTGGGCCAGCATCTCTTGCAGCATCACCAGCGTGATGTGCGGACAGGCCTGCACCTGATCCAGCAGCCAGGCCCGGTGCGGTTCCAGAAGAGGCCGACGATAGCCGCCCATCTGCGCCGGCCTCACCGATCCGGTCCGCGTCGCGCGCTGCGTCCATTTCACCACGCTCGACGGCGCGACCCCGAACCTTGCGGCAACGCTACGGCAGCTCGCCCCGGTTTGCATCGCGGTTACAACGCGCTTCCGAAGGTCGTCTGAATACGGTTTCGTCATCCATGCTGGCCTCCTTCACCAGTATGGATTCTGAATCACATCAAGCACATCTTGGGAATCCCCTTCCGATTCAGAGAAAGACTGATCCGCTCTAGGGCGCGTCTGAAATTTGTATTGATTTGGATCAAGGCAAGGTGCCCCTCGATCACCCATCCGGCGATCACGTAAGTTCCAGATGGTCAGAAAGCGCGGGATTTTGATGACATGAGTTTCAAGCAATTCAGGACTGCGATTTCAGCAGTGGTGCTCTGGCTGTCAGCAGCGGGAGGGGTTCATGCGCAAGATTCAGCACACGCCAGTATTG
>JAUXNL010000220.1 GCA_030684415.1 Moraxellaceae bacterium
TGGCGGTGGCCGAGAGCTTCGGCATTGAAGCGCAGGTGCTGCTGGCGCGAGCAGGCGTGGTGCTCGGCCCGGCATTTGACGAATGTGGTTTGTCGTTCCGCGAATATGAGCGCGTGATGCAGGCGGTGATTGATCTCATCGGCCCGCAGGGGCCGGGCCTTGAGATGGGCTTGCGCATGTCGCCCACGGCGTTTGGCAGCCTCGGGCTGGCGGTCATCTCGTGCCCGACGCTGGGCGAGGCCATTGCGGTGTTGCAGCGGTTCTGGCATCGCTTCGGCATGGGGCTGGATGCGCGCTGGAACCAGCAGGATGGCCACAGTGATCTGACGCTGGACGCGCTGCCGCCCATACAGCTGGCACATGCCCCCATGATTCTGGAGGCGACCATGGCGGCGCTGTATCGCAGCTTGCTCATGCTGGTGCCCGCCGTGGAGGGGCAGACCGACATCTGGTTCGATTTTCCGCGCCCCGTGCATGCCACCAAAGTGGAACGCCAGTTGGGCCGAGTGCGCTATGGCATGCCGGTGTGCCGGATGCGCATTCCTGCGGCGCTGCTGGAGGCGGTATTGCCGATGGCGAATGTGCTTGGCCAGCAGGCTGCACTCAAGGCGTGCGAGCAGGAGAGCGCGCAGGACGTGATGTTTCGGCACAGCGTGTCGGCGCTGGTCAGCCAGTTGCTGATTCTCCATGAGCGCCGTTATCCCGACCTGGAGCAGATGGCGCATCGCCTGCACATGACGACACGAACCTTGCGTCGGCAACTGGCGTTCGAAGGCACAACGTATCGCCTGCTGCGCCAGCGTATCGAGCGCAGGGACGCCATGCGCCTGCTGGAGCAACCGCAGCTACAGGTGCAGCATGTCTCCGAAATGCTCGGCTACGAAAATCCCGCCAATTTCACGCGCGCCTTCCGCCGCTGGACGGGATACACCCCGCAGGAATACCGCCAGGCAATCGCAAGTGACGCCCCTGCGTCGGCAACGTGAGTGATGCGCTTTCGAACCCCCCATAGCGGTCGACCGCAACGGACAGCACAGCAGGCCGGTCTCTGGCTAATACAACAAATATGTTGTGCGTAAGTGCTGGGAATACAACAAAAATGATGTAGTCTTGCCGGCGGGACAGGATGTCCTGCCAGCCGCTGCGGCGACTGGCCGCCACCACACAGGGTCTGCGTTGGCCCCGACAGGGATGCATGTGTGATGAACGCACCATGAAGTATTCCGCTTTTAAGCGCTGGCTGGCCCAGCAGGGCGCCACCTTTGAGCCGGGCCGCGGCAGCCATCTGCATGTCTGCCTGAATGGCCGGTCTACGGTGATGCCCCACCACGGTGCCAAGGAAATTCCGGCGCCACTGGCGGCGGCCATCAAAAAGCAGTTGGGCCTCAAATGAGTCTGTGCACGGTGGGGGCTTTCTCCATGGCGCGGTACAACTCGGCAATGAACGGAGCGGTCATCATGTTTGATTTTGCGGTGAGGCTGGAGCCCGACGCCGACACGGCGTCTGTGGTGGTGTACTTCCGCGATTTGCCGCAGGTGTTCTCGGCCGGCAGCGACTCTGACGAGGCGCTGCTCAATGCAGTGGATGCGCTAGAAACCGCGCTGGATGCCTGCATTCGCAACCGCGAGCCTTTTCCACTGCCGCGCAAGCCGCGCCGTGGCGACACGGTGGTGAGTCTCCCTGCACAGGCGACCATCAAAGCCTGTCTGCATAACGAGATGCTGGTGCAGGGCGTGCGCAAGTCTGAGCTTGCGCGTCGCCTGCATCTGCATATGCCGCAGGTGGATCGTTTGCTCGATGTGCGCCACTCCACCAAGTTGGAAACGCTGGAGGCGGCGGCCACGGCGTTGGGCAAAAAGCTGGAAATCGGCATGGGGGCCGGTTGAGGGTGGGGATGTGCGAATGAATTCGCACCTACAGCGGAGATTCTTGCAACGTGGTTTGGCTGTTCGCCATCCTGCATTCAGTAGGCTGCGGATGTATCCGCGCCTGGAGGCATAAAAAAGCCGGCAGATGCCGGCTTTTTTATGCAGTGCGTTTGCTTAACGCATAGCGGTATCAGTACAGCACGCGGGCGCGGATGGTGCCCTCTACCTGCTGCAGCTTTTCCAGCGCGACGGCGGAGTATTCCTTGTCCACGTCCATCACCAGATAACCGATGGCGTCGTTGGTCATCAGGCTCTGCGACGAGATGTTGATGTTGTTCTCGGCAAACACGCGGTTGATGCTGGCGAGCACGCCGGGCACGTTTTTGTGGATGTGCAGCAGGCGGTGCTTGCCGGGCATCAGCGGCACGGCCACTTCGGGGAAGTTCACGGCAGAGAGCGTGCTGCCGCTGTCGGAGTAGCGCGCAAACTTCTCGGCCACTTCCAGGCCGATATTGGCCTGCGCTTCCAGCGTGGAGCCGCCGATGTGTGGGGTGAGGATCACGTTGTCCAGGCCACGCAGGGGCGATTCGAAAATCTCGTCATTCGCCTTCGGCTCTTTCGGGAACACGTCGATGGCGGCGCCGCCGATGTGCTTGGCTTTGATGGCGTCGGCCAGTGCATCGATGTCGACGCAGGTGCCGCGTGCGGCATTGATGAAGATGGCGCCCTTCTTCATCTGTGCGAACTGTTCGGCACGCATCATGTTTTTGGTGGAGGGCAGTTCGGGAACATGCAGCGACACCACATCGGCGGTGGCCAGCAGTTCGTCCATGGTGCCGACCTGGCGGGCGTTGCCCAGCGGCAGCTTGGTCACGGCGTCGTAATAGATCACGGTCATGCCCAGCGATTCGGCAATCACCGAAAGCTGCGAGCCGATGGAGCCATAGCCGACGATGCCGAGGGTTTTGCCACGGGTTTCCCACGAGCCTTCGGCTGATTTGCTCCAGCCGCCGCGATGTACGAGCGCATTCTTTTCCGGAATGCCGCGCAGCAGCAGGATGAGCTGGCCAAGCACAAGTTCGGCAACAGAGCGGGTGTTGGAGTAGGGCGCGTTGAAAACGGGAATGCCCATTTCCATGGCGGCCTTCAGCTTCACCTGATTGGTGCCGATGCAGAAGCAGCCGATGGCGATGAGCTTGTTGGCGGCGGCCAGCACTTTTTCGGTGATCTGGGTGCGTGAGCGGATGCCCACGAAATGCACGTCTTTGATCTTTTCGATCAGCGCGTCTTCGTCGAGCGCGCCGCGCAGGTATTCGATGTTGGTGTAGCCATTGGCGCTCAGCACGTCGAGGGCGTTCTTGTGCACGCCTTCCAGCAGCAGGAAGCGGATCTTGGACTTTTCGAGAGAGAACTGGCTCATGGCTACCCCGGGTGGTCTTGTCGGCCGGAAAGTGGCCGGCCGGCCTGAAAAGAAGCCGCGTATGCTACCATGCCGGCCCTTGTCGGCCAGCGGTCTGCCTGCCTCCTTTTTGACTCGGAGGTTTCGCCCGTTACCTCATGGGGCGCCTCGCTTGAATGAGGTGCCGCTGCCCCGGGCTATGCGCTGCCGCCTCCGGAAAAGGCGCTGCCGCTCTTGGGTAAGGCGCCGCCGCCGGAAAGAAAACAGCCCGCTTTCTCCCTCTCCTTAGCTTGCGGGGAGAGGGTTGGGGTGAGGGGCTGCGAACGCTGATTGAGCCGTGACCCAGCCCTCGCTTCGGATGAGAGGCCGCTGCTCTGCGCTCTGAGTGCGAGCCTGTCTCCGGAGGCAGAGGCAAGCCAATGGCCCTGAAGTCGGCGGAAAGAAATACGCTCGGATGCGCCACTTTCTCCCTCTCTCCGCTTGCGGGGAGAGGGTCGGGGTG
>JAUXNL010000324.1 GCA_030684415.1 Moraxellaceae bacterium
GGGAAGGCCGCAGACCGCGCCCGTGAGGTGTTCGAAGGCGCGTCGCTGCACCGCGTTGAGACCGTCACGGTGCACTCTTTTCTCGCCTCTGGGGGTTGGCTCAACAACAATCTCACCTTCAAGCGGCACGGTGGAAAGCGGGCAGAAATCGGGACCCTCATTCTTGACGAGGCCTCGATGTTGGACCTCGAACTCGCGGCCGCGCTTACGCGTGCGATCAACTGGCAAGCCGTCCGCAGACTGATCCTAGTCGGGGACGCCGGGCAGCTCCCCCCGATAGGCCGCGGACGTGTGTTTGCAGACATCATCAAGTGGCTAGCGCGTGACCATCCTGAGAGCCTCGGTCGGCTAGAGCGAAATCTTCGGCAGCTACGAAATATGGTGCGGCACGAAGGCAGCGCGATTGTGGAGCTATCGAAGCTTTTCATAGTCGATGACGAGGACAAGGCAGCAGGTGGGCAGGACGCTTCAACAACCCTCGGCCAAGAAGCGCTGATCGAGCGAATTCACGCGGGCGGGACCGTCGATCGCGACCTAGACGTCATCTACTGGGACGAGCCGGCCCAGCTGGCTCAGACGCTGATAGATGCCGTCGAGGCCAGGATGTCTGGCGGACAGACGATCGGCGACAAAGCCCCCTATTTGATCTGGCGCGACGCGCTCGCGAGCGATCCGACAGCCTTCCAAATCCTCACGCCACACAGAGGCGAGCTTCACGGGGTGGAGGCTTTGAATAAGGCTTGTCAGGCGCGCATCGCCGACTTCGTGATTTCGCGGATAGGCGCCGTCGGTGGGATCACACTTTTCGACAAAGTGATTCAGGTTCGAAATCGACCCAAGTCCAACCCGATCTGGGCCTACGAAGCGGCCACGCGAAGCCAGGTCAAGATTGAGGTCTTCAACGGTGAGATTGGCGTCGTCCAAGCGATCGGGTTCGACAGCAAGGTGTACCAGACGCTGAAGTCTGGCTTTGGTCCGCGGCTAAAGCGCTTCGCCGTACAGTTTTCCAGAAAGCCCAAGGTCACCGTCGGCTACGGGGCGGACGTGCCCCATGGGGGCAGGTTCAAGCTGAGCGAAAGCGTCGAAGACAATCTTGAGCTCGCGTATGCGGTATCGATCCACAAGGCTCAAGGCAGCGAGTTCGCGCATACATTCGTCATCGTGCCGGCTAGCAAGACGCGCCCAGTATCGGCGGAACTGATCTACACCGCCCTGACGCGCGCGAGCCGACACTGCACCCTCTTGCTGGAACGGGACATCACGAGCCTGCTAGACGCCCGGCGGCGCGAGAATGCCCAAACCCCGCAGATCAACTCCTCGCTGTTCGAACTACACATCGCCAAAGCCGCGCTGAGCGAGCGGCGCGGCTGGTACGAGGCTGGAAAAATTCATGAAGCTTTGAGCGGCGACATGCTGCGCTCGAAATCGGAGGTGATCATCGCCAATCTCCTGCACGAACGACAGATCCCGTTCGTCTATGAGCAACCGCTATTCGCCGGCGATGGCACGCTCCGGCTGCCCGACTTCACAGTCACTTGGCGCGGCCGAACCTATTTCTGGGAGCATGTCGGCCGCCTCGACTTGATGGACTACGCTGCAGAGTGG
>JAUXNL010000237.1 GCA_030684415.1 Moraxellaceae bacterium
ATCAGGTATTCAAACATCGAGCCGGACCAGGAAATCAGCGCGGCGCCCTCAGCCGTCGGCGTCACCGCTCGACCGAGCCGGAACCAGTGCTTCGCCGGCACATCACCCTTGGCGATCGCGAAAAAGCTCGCAAGGCGAGCTTCAGATCCCAGCAGATCATAGCAGCTTGGATCAAGCTCGCCTTCGGCCACCCTGTAGCCGATCGAGAGCAGCATCCGGTCCGGATCCAGCAAGAAGCCAAATTCCATAGCAATCGCCATGTCGCGGGCTTTTTGTTCCAGGTCAGCAAGGCGCTGATCCAGGCCAACGGGGACATCGGTGGCGGCGAGGTCGCGCTCATGGCTTGCGATGGATCGGGCGGCGGCCTCGGACCAGAACACGAGATCGGCTGACGACTCGCGCTCCAATGCGAGCGCATGCGCAAGCTGGATCAAGGCCTCGGTTCGCCTGGCGAGGTCGCGCAGCACAGCAGGCAACGGCGACTCCAAGTCGTTCGCACGGGTTGAATCGACCAGTGCGTTCACCGCCTCCTCAAACTGTCGCCAGACGACGGCCGGGCGCTCGCCAGGCGCTCGAAGGTCGTGCAACGCCAGACTCGCCAAAGCGAACGCATCAGCGATGCCCTCAAGCCGCGTGGCGTCCAGCTGCTCGGCGCTCCTCCATCGACGGCAGATGTTCGCGAGAGCTATCAGGTGCCCTGCCAGGTTGCCGCTATCGACTGAGGAGACGTACTTCGGCTCCAGTGGTCTCAGGTCACCTGTGTCGTACCAGTTGTAAAAATGGCCCCGGAATTTTGGGAGTTCGGCCATAGTCTCAAACGTCGCTTCCAGGCGTTGCACAGCCTCCTCGGCGCCGATCCATCCGAACTGCCGCGCTGTCGCGACCGACAACAGATAGAGCCCGAGGTTCGTTGGAGAGGTTCGCCTGGCGAGCGCCGGCGACGGGTTGTCCTGGAAATTGTCCGGCGGCAACATGTGGTCGTCCGCCGTGACGAAGGTTTCGAAGAAACGCCATGTCCGGCGGGCCACCTGCCTCAACGCAGGTGTATCGGCGCCAGCGGCGGACTGTCTTTCGCCTAGGCTGCGCTGGCGACTAATCTGGAAGGCCAGTATCGGCGAGGCGGCCCACAGAAGCGCCAGAGGCGCTGCCAGGATTATCGCGCCGCCGGAAGTCAACAAAGGCACAATGACCGCGCCGCCAGCCAGGACAATGGCTGAGGCCATCCTGTGGCAGTAGGCCAGCGGCTCTTGACGCAATCGCGCAGCGTGGGCGGCCGGCGTCCACTCCAGAAGCCGCCTGCGACTGACATATAGCCGCCACAGCGTTCGTCCGATGGCGTCCGCCATCAGCGCGGCTTGATGGGCGAGTAGCATCAGGATCAGCGACGATTGGATCAGCGCTCGCCGCAAGTCGCCCGAAAACGCCCGAAAGCGCCGGCTCAAAGAGATGCCTTCGGCCCGGCGCGGGGTCAGGGTGAAGATCGGCGCAAGGGTAGGCAGAATGATCGTCGAGAGGACGAAGAGCATCCAGATGGCCGCCGCCCCGGTGGGTAGCGTGAACCCCGCAATCAAAGCCGCAAAGGCGCTGGGCGCAGACAGCGAGCGACGAAGATTGTCGAGCATTTTCCAACGGCCGATCGCCGGGATGGTCCGGCGACGCTCAAGCGTCCGCCCCGGCGGCCCACGCCCGATAATCCACGGCAGTAGCTGCCAGTCGCCGCGCGCCCATCGGTGATGCCGCATCGCCGCCGCGTCGTAACGGGCGGGGAACTCCTCGATGACCTCAACGTCCGACGCGAGGCCGGCTCGGGCGAAAATTCCCTCAAAAAGGTCATGGCTCAGTAGCGCCGATTCCGGCGCGCGCCCCTCCAAGGCGGCTTCAAACGCGTCCACCTCATAGATGCCCTTACCGGCATACGAGCCCTCACCGAACAGGTCCTGGTAGACGTCCGACACGGCTGACGCAT
>JAUXNL010000242.1 GCA_030684415.1 Moraxellaceae bacterium
GAAGGGGAGCGCAGAAAAAGTAGCGGGAGCGCGACAGATCGCTGGAGGCGCATTTACCAACGGCGAGCGTAATGCCTGCTTCTGTAGCAGGCGTCATAACCGCAGAGACACGTTCAGGCACCACAACCGGCCAGATTGAAATACGGCCAGTGGGAAAATCAGAACTGGCGTGTGCGCAGCAACACCAGTGTGCAAGCTTCTTCCACCTGAATGTCGGCCGCACGCAGTCCTTTTATGAGCTCAGCGCTTTCGGCTCCCGGATTGAAAATCACGCGCTTCGGATGCAGCGCGATAAGGCCGGGCAGCAAACCGCCGGAGTGGCGCGGACTCACGTATACGGTGACGGTGTCGATATCGCGCGGCAGCTTGTCCACCGATGGCACCACGGCCAAGCCTTCGATTTCCGTTTGCGCAGGATTCACCGGCAGCACGGTATGGCCATGCTCGCGCAGCAGGCGGATGGCTTTGTTGCTGTAGCGATCAGGATTAGGGCTGGCGCCCAGAACGGCGACGGTTTCTGGCATGGGAGGCTCCGGCGGAGGCCCGGCGTGATACCGGGGCAGACCTGACAGCTTGCCGGAAAACCTGCTTTCAGCAAGCCCTCTTCCTGCTGTTGCCGGCGGAGGGCTTTTTCAACCCGCGATGCCGGTGCATGTCCGGCGTCGCTCCACGCTGAATCAACACCTTCCCGTGAGTGATTCGCGGCCCGGCCCTCCTTGGCCGGAAAACAGCGCGCGGTTAAGGGGTCATCAGGGCTCGATGGCCATGCCGGCAATCGCCTCGCCGCTGCCGATCCTGCCAATGCGACTGGCGCGCCCCGTGTCCAGGTCAATCTGGTAGAGCTGCGTGCGGCCCGCACTGCGCAAGGCCGCGAGCGCCGTGTTGTTCACATCGGCAATATCCAGCGCCGCATCCTCGATGCTGCCCGCCAGCAACGGGCCGACCACGGCAAGCAGGCCGGTATTGGGTGACACCACTGGCTGCTCGCCTTCTTTCGAGCCCTGTATCACCAGGCTGCCGGTGGCGAGGTCGAGGGCGTAATTGGTGGTGAGCTTTTCGTCGCGCTTGTTATAGGTGTAGCCGGCGGCCGTCACGATCGGGCGCGCCGCTATCGCCGCCGCAGGCACAAAGGCCAGATCCGGGTCGCGCGACACCTGCGCACCGGTATCCGGGTGGCGGCGCAGATTGGCGCCGGTATCGCTGACCACGCGGATACGGTCGGCGGCCGGATTGAAATCAAAACCGAAGCGGCTGCCTTCCGGCAACGCCACCGGCTCACCGACCGCCGTCACCGCACCGGTTGCGGCATCCAGCTTGTACAACTGGCCACGCGACGACAGCCCGAACAGCTCTCCGCGCGCCACGCGGTAGTCGATGCCGACCAGTCGCTCATCCGCCGCCAGACCTTTTACAGCCGTGCGCGCCAGCACCTTGTCCGGCCGCGCCGCCGTCACGCGCAACAGATCGCCGCTAGCAGTCAGGATCACGAGTTTTTCAGCCGGGGCCGGCGCATTGGCCGGGCCTCCGGTGGCACAACCGCCCAGCGCCAGCGCGCAAAGCATCGCAAAAGAGAGTGTTTTCATGACCACGGACTCCATCGTAGAAAGTCCGTGACAGTAGCACGCGAAAGATGAAGCGCCGATGGCACAAATACCGCCCGGGCGGCGCTCACTCAGGCCGGCCAACCCACCAGCGCCAGCACGCCGAGCAGGGCAAAAATGCCGGCAGCAACGCCGTGTATCAGCCGCAATGGCAGACGCTCGGCACTGAAGTTACCGAGCCAGACCACGGGCGCATTCGCCAGCATCATGCCCAGCGTGGTGCCCAGCACCACGGCAGCGGTGGCGTCGAACTTCGCCGCCAGCATCACCGTGGCAATCTGCGTTTTGTCGCCCATTTCCGCGAGAAAAAAGGTGATGACCGTGGCGACGAAAGGGCCATAGCGGTACGCCGCGCCCTCGCCTTCATCGGCCTTGTCCGGAATGAGCATCCACCCCGCCATGGCGATGAACGAAAGGCCAAGACCCCAGCGCAGTACGTCCGGACTGACCAGCGAGGCCGCCCAGGCGCCGAACACGGCCGCGCCTGCGTGATTGACCACCGTGGCCACAAAAATGCCGGCAATAATCGGCAGCGGCGCGCGAAACCGCGCCGCCAGCAACAGCGCCAGCAACTGGGTTTTGTCACCCATTTCAGCCAGGGCAACAATGCCTGTGGATACCAGCAGGGCTTGCATCATGAGGGGATTCCGGTCGCGGCAAAACGGCGCCGACTTTAACCGAATCTGGCCTGTTGCGCGCTTGAGTGCCGGCGCTTGAATGCCTGTGCCTGTGCCTGTGCATGGGGGCACAGCTCCGGGTCGAAGCGGTGTTTTCGTGGCTCGTGCGGATGCGCTCTCGGGCTGCGCATGTAGCGGCGCCGTCGCCATGCCCGTGCGATGGGCGCTGTTGCCTCCTCTCCCGCTGGGAGAGGGCTGGGGTGAGGGACGTGCTTCGGCTTAACCACAGTCATCCCCTCTCCCTTCTGGGGAGAGGGTCAGGGTGAGGAGGCGGATTGCGAATTAACACTGCCCGGACTCGGACACTGTCTCGCTTTGGGGTGAGTGCTCCGACTGGGTTGCGCCGGCTGTCTCTCTGCGCGGGCGTTGCGCCCTGCCGGCGGGGCCTTACTTTCTTTGCTCGGCAAAAAAAGTAAGCAAAGAAAGCCGTGAAGGCCCGCGCATCATGACGGCGGCTCCTGTAGCGGAGGCAACGTGGGCGTGTTCGCGCCTTCGTTGCTGGCGCAACGGGCGTCTCACAATGGGCCTCTGTGCTTTGTGGTTGGCGCTTTGTGGTTGGCGCTGCGTCGTAGGCGAAGCTATTCGCTAGCTTTTGCGGCGAGATCGGGGCATAGACAAGCGCGTCAGGCGGTACGCGTGCGGAACCAGCCGGCGATGCTCCAGCGCTCGCGCGTGGCCGGCAGCACTTCGTGTGGCATGTCTTCGCTCATGAAAATGGCGAGCCTGCCGCCTTCAGGCCGTAGGCGGTAACGCTCGCGCTCACGGGCCACTTCGGTTCGCCTGCGCTCGCCTGCATCACCCCGCTCCGTCCGGACACCGCACTCATCGCCAAGAGCACCGTCTTCGCTCTCGTCACGACGGCCGGGATCATGGGCATTCACGGAGGCTCCGTGTACATCAGGGGCGGCACCATCACTTTCATCCTGCATGCGGCCATCGCCGTACATCACCAACTCGCCACCCGCGTCAGCGGGCCACGCTTCATTCAGATAGCAGACCACGGAGACGACGCGCGCACTCGAATCGCGGTGCCGGTCTACATGCCGCTTGTAGAAACTGCCAATCGGATAATGCGCGTAATGCGCTTCGAATTCGGTCAGCCCGAGGAAGAGTTCGCGGTTGAGCACGCCGCGCAAACCCTCCATCCAGGCCAGATAGGCGCCGCCTACCGGCAGGTGGGGCTCCAGCCAGCACAGGGCATCACCGCGCACCGCTTCCTCGCGCTGTGTCTGTGCCGCACGGCCAATACGGCCGGCGCTGAACGCGGCGCCGGCCTGCAACTGCGCCGCTTCGTCGCGCAAAGCCTGCCAGCAGGGCGGCGGCAGGGCATCGTGCAGAACGACTTCGCGGTGCGCCACGAGGGCATCGACCACCGGCTGCCAGTCAGTCGCCGGAAAGGCAGGCAGGAGCAGAGAGCTGTCAGGTATCATGCGGCCGCTCCTGGCGGATGGCGTGTCCACCGCCGGCGAAGTTTTCCATCAGCCCGTCCACCAGCCCGTGTCGTGTTCCCATGAATTATCGTCATCATTTCCATGCCGGCAATTTCGCCGATGTCGTCAAGCACGTGCTGCTGCTCGGCCTGCTCGACAGTCTGGCGCGCAAGGATACGCCCTACTGCTATATCGACACACATGCCGGCTGCGGTCTTTATGATCTGGGCGCGAGTGCGGCGCAACGCACGCTGGAGTTCAAGAGCGGCCTTGGCCGCATCAAGACGGCGGCCGCCAATGGCGCGCCGGCACTGGTCAGTGCCTACCTGAAAGCCGTGTCCACCATCGGCAGCGAGCGCAGCGGCTTCTGGTACCCGGGCTCGCCCTGGCTGGCGGTGAACGCGGCACGCGCACAAGATCGCTCCATCCTGATGGAACTGCATCCCGAAGACGCTGGCCTGCTGAAGCAGCATGTGTCACGCCACGCCAATGTGAGCATTCACCAGCGCGATGCCTATGAAGGCCTGACTGCGCTGATTCCGCCGAAGGAAAAACGCGGCCTGGTACTGATTGACCCGCCTTACGAACAAGAGCGCGACGATTACGCCCCCGTCGTCGAGCTGCTGAAAAAAGCGCACGCCAAATGGCCGACCGGCATGTATGCCATCTGGTTTCCGATCAAGGATCACCATGCCATCACGCGCTTCTACCGCCGCCTGCGCAATACCGGCATTCCGAAAATCCTCGCCACCGAACTCTGCGTGCTACCGCCCGACAATCAACTCGGCCTGAACGGCACCGGCATGATTGTGGTGAATCCGCCGTGGCATTTCGACCAGACCGCGCGCAACTTGTTCGGCTGGCTGACGCCCGCCCTGAGCGACCACCGTCAAGCGGAATGGAAAGTCGAATGGCTGAACCGCGAAAATCCGGAGAAGCCGGCCGGCGCAAAAAAGCCGGTGGATGACGACGAATAACGGTTGGCGGGTTGGCCGGCGCGTTGATGCGTGCGAGAGAAAAGCATCGGCAAACATTGCCGCGTTCATTGCCGCCGGAAATGACTGAATGCCATTGTGCGTCGATAGGGCGCGCTTTCAGGCGCCGAAGGCCTCCGTACAAACAGGAAGCCCGCATGACGCAAAATGCCGTTTGTGCTGAGCTTGTCGACGCATCCGCTCTCCTGAGCATCAGCGCAACCGAACATCAACACACCCAAGCAAAAGCCATCAGCAACGCTGCACTTGTTGCCGTTGTCGTAGCCCCGACAACAGCGCGCTCAAACGTCACGCGCCCGCAGAATGTCGCGCACCATGTAGAGCGCGGCAATCGAGCGCGCTTCGGTAAAATCTTCGCGCCAGACCCAATCCTCCAGCGCCGAGAGCTGCATCGGCACCACCTCGATCGGCTCGGGCTCATCGCCACTCAGCCGCGAAGGATACAAATCCTCGGCCAGTACAATCGACAGCAGATGCCCCATATAGCTCGGCGACAAGCTGACGGTCTTGAGCACCGTCAGCCGCCGTGCGCCATAACCGGTTTCTTCCTGCAATTCGCGCAGCGCCCCTTCTTCCAGGGTTTCGCCCGGCTCCAGCGCGCCCTTGGGAAAGCCCAGTTCGTACGCCTCGACACCGGCGCCGTATTCGCGGATCAGCAACAGCGTGTCGGCATCCAGCACCGGCACCACCAGCACCGCCGGAATACTGCCCGGGCGCAGGCGCTCGTAACGGCGCTGCTCACCATTGGCAAACCGCAACTCCAGTTCTTCGACGGCAAAGAAGCGGCTTTTGGCCACCACCGTCTTGTTCAGAATCTCTGGCAGCTTTGCCATACTCTCCTCCCGTTTCCTCATGCCGCGAGTCTACATGTCACTGCCACTGCCGTGGGCAGCCATCGACACTGTCCTGCTGGACATGGATGGCACCCTGCTCGACCTCTGGTTCGACAACCATTTCTGGCTCAGCCACCTGCCCGGCATTTATGCGCAAGCACAGGGCCTGGCGCCGGACGCCGCCCATCAGGAACTCGTCACGCGCTTCGGGCGCGAGCAAGGCACGCTGAACTGGTATTGCACGGATTTCTGGAGCAGCGAACTCGGCCTCGATGTGGCGCGCTACAAGCACGACATCGCCCACCTCATCCAACCACGCCCGGGCGCCATCGCCTTTCTTGAAGCCGTGGCGAACAGCGGCCGCCGCGCCTGGCTTGTCACCAACGCCCATCACAGCAGCCTGACGCTCAAGCTCGACCGCTCGCCGCTCAGCCAGTATTGCGAGCGGATCATCTGCTCTCACGATTTCGGCATGCCGAAAGAGCATCCGGGTTTCTGGCCGGCGCTGCAGGCGCGCGAACATTTCAATCCGAAGCGGGCCTTGTTCATTGACGACAGCGAGCCCGTGCTGCGCGCGGCGCATCATTTCGGTATCGGCCATTTGCTCACGATTGCGCAGCCCGACAGCCAGCGCCCAGCGCGCAGCGGCCTTAGCTTCACGGCACTGCATCACTTCGACGACATTCTCCCGATTCCGCCACTGGCACGCGGGTAAGCGCCCGCACATGGCGGCCATGTCTGCACACGGAGCCCAGCGATGAGCGAACACGACGCGCAAGAAAAAGTGCGTATCGACAAGTGGCTATGGGCCGCGCGCTTTTTCCGTACGCGCTCACTCGCCAAAGAAGCGATTGAAGGCGGCAAAGTGCATTGCGAAGGCGTTCGCGTCAAAGTCAGCAAGGAAGTGAGGCCGGGAATGGTGCTGGCAATCCGTCAGGGCTCGGATGAAAAGACCGTGACCGTGCGTGCGCTTTCAGACGTGCGCGGGCCAGCCCCCGTCGCGCAGACGCTCTACGAAGAAACCGCCGAGAGCATTGCCGCACGCGAAGCCCAGCAGGCGGCGCGGCAGGCCGGCAATCTGGCGCATCCGGATCATCGCCCCAGCAAAAAAGATCGCCGCCAGATCCACAAATTCAAAGACAGCTGGGGCTGAATCACCCCACGCCGGCTTGATCCACTTTCGGCATGGTCAGTCTGGTGTCAGTTCTGGTGTCAGTGCGGTGCGGTGCGGTGCG
>JAUXNL010000256.1 GCA_030684415.1 Moraxellaceae bacterium
TCGCCCTTGAAAATCGGGACGGCGACCGCCAACGTTGTGCCGGCAAGCACTGCAATCACACCCGCGCGGCGAATTTTGCTGCCACCGCCGATAAACGTGGCGAGCATGGCTACTATACAGGCGACCGCGTAGGCGGCGAAACCATTGCGGGAGACGGTGACCATCAAGGCGTAGGTGGTTGCGAGCAACAGTGCGGAGCCGGCAATGCGCTGGAACCAGCTTTGCGTTCTTACAGTAAGAAATATCAAGAAAGGTACCGCTGCGGCCAGGTAGCCTTCGATGAAGGCGCCGCCGATATGAATGGCAGAAAAGGGTCCCGTGGCGCGATAGTCCGAGGCGAAGTTGAGCAGGCCGCCGAAAAGTGCTTTTTCACGGACAGTGATGATGACGGTGGCGGCCAGGCCCAGGGTGGTTCCCCAAGCCAGCCACTGGAAGGCTGCTGGGGTGCGAGCGGCGAGGCGACGGTAGAGCCCGATGAACAGGATCGCCCACACCAGCCCTTTGCCGATACGCAGCGCGTTGAATGAACTGAAGTAGCTGGTGAAGCTGTTTGCATCGAGGGCAGGCAGGGGAATCAGCGCTCGGGCAGTACTGATGGCAAAGCTGACCAGCAGCAAGCCCAAGGTCAGGTTCAACAATCTGCTGCTGATGGCGCTCGACGGTGCTGGACTGCTGCGTGCGTAGCCAACAACGAGCGTGACCAGGAGCAGGATGTCGAATTCATCGAGAAAATAACGACCACTCCAGGGTGCCAGGTCGAAGACCGGGAGCGCAGCGGGTATCAGCGCGACGATGAATATCGGTTTGAGCCAGGCAGCAACGGCACAAGCGACGAAAACAGTGGCGAGCCACAAGGGTTGCACCGGAAAATTGGCCAGCCAATAAGCGCTAAAACCGGTAGCGAGCAAGAGCGTTATATGCTTGCGGGATATTAGGGATGGGCTCGCTGTGGCGATGGCGGTGATTGGCGGCCCCGTTTGGTCCGTGATTACGTCGTTAGTGGCCGGTGCTGCAGCAGTGGATGAAAACAGCCGGGCGACGAGGCTGGCTGTGGCCCATGCAGCAAAGGCGGCGATCAGCAGATTGGTCGGGTCGGCGTGTGTGGTGGCAAAAAACAGTCGGCTGGTTTCGATGATGAGCGCGAGAAATACGGCGAGCGCGGCGGCAGTGAAGCGCGACCAACCCCAGACCCAGGCAAGGACGCCAATGGGGGCGAACATCGCGGCAATCGAGACAGCGCTTGTCAGGGCACGGGCTTCACTGGTGTAGTAATGGTAATAAAAGGGGAGCAGACGGGTTTGCTCGAACGAAACTTTCGCCGCGTCAATACTTTGCCACTGATGGCTGAACCATCCGGCGATGGCAGCCACTCCGAGCAAGTAAATTGCTGCCAGTGCGAAGGTGGCGCGTTTCAGGATGATTTTCATTTGCTGTTCATCGAGATGTTTGCCATGCAGCCAGAGCAGCGCGCCGACATAGCTGCCAAGGGCGCGGGTGATGACCGATAGGCCTTGGGATGACCCGGTGTAAA
>JAUXNL010000259.1 GCA_030684415.1 Moraxellaceae bacterium
GAATACTCCAGCATGAAGCCGATGACGGTGCATATCAGTAATGGCACCACAAAATACAAGAGCATGTTCAGCCATAGCGGCGGAATACCCTGCACGGCCGCCACCAGAAATGCCTGAGCAAACGCCGCCAACGACCAGCGCAGTGTCAGTCGTGTCGGGAGACGCAACACGGAGAACACCACAATCAGGATATAAATGGTCTCGTACGAAGCCATCTGCCCGTAATAGTGGTCACCCAGCAGCATGGCGCAATAAATGGTGCCGCACAGGCAGAGAAAGAGCGAAATGCACAGCGTGGTTTCAACGTGACGATCCATCTGCGGCAACCGGGTCGTCACCCAGATACCGGCGAGCACCACACCAATCGGGAGCATGGCATATAGCTGCCAGGTCGCGAGCCGGTCGTCTGCGCTGAACAGCGATATCGGCACGACCACCAGCAGGTAGAGCGCAATCAGTCCGTAAATCGAAAGATGCAAGAGTGCGGCAGCATGCTCGCGGGCATGTTGACGAAAGGCCGTCTCGATGTCGGGCGGCAGGCGGTGCAGTGCAATAAAGCCCTGATCGAGCAACCGCCGCAAGGTCGATTCGCTGGCAAGCTGGCGCTCAGGCTCGCCGGGTGGCGGTAGTAATGCCCTGATCATGACGACATCCCGTGTCCGCCTGCACGTCCGGTCGTGCAAGCCTCGCAAATGTCAGTCTAGTGAGGCCGCTGCGGAGCGATGGCGCGCACGCTGCAAATCCGATGGCCTGCCATGAACACGGGATGAGCGCACATCCGTTCTGTAAAACCAGGCCTGCCTCCTGCCGAAATGCCCGAGTGAGATGCCCTTGCGAAATGCTTCCCAGCCCACCAGCGCGCCACCTGCGATGGGCAAAGGGTGAGGGGCTTACCGTGGTAGCGAATCCGTTCGGCTACTGAGCGTAAATGCGCTCCAGGTAGTCAATGATGTCGGCCGACTCCAGCAACTGCACGCCGGTGTTGGGGTCTTCCAGATAGGGCACCTGCATATGCCCGGTGCGCGTGTAGTGCGCCTCGCGCTTGCTGCCGGGAATGGGATCGAAGGCACCGGGCTGGAGTCGCATGACTGCTGGGCCGATGTCCTGCCAGCGTTCCTTGCCGATGTTGTGCAGCACATAGGGGATTTCCAGCTCGCACAAACGCTCGCGCACCAATCTCGAATACGGGCTGGACTCAAAGCTCCACAAGGCCAGCGGCTGTGCCGGCACTCTGGCCGGCCGGGCACGCAAGCCGCGCAGGCCACGCACGGCGGCCGCCGCCGATGCCAGCAACGGCTGCAGCGGCGTAGTGCGGTAATAGGCGGGCACCTCGCGGCCACCATACGTGCGGAAGAGGTAGGCCACGATGTCCGCCGACTCCAGCATCACCGTATTCGTGTTCATGTCGACCAGCAGTGGAAACTGTGCCTTGCCGGCCAGGCGCAGGGCTTCCGGCCGGAAGCGCGTGCCGCCTCGCGGGCAGGGGTAGATCTCGGCATCCAGATGCAGCGCTGTCAGCGCCTCACGTACGCGGCGGCAGTACGGGCAGGCCTCGATGTCATAGAGCCGCAGCGGCAGTGCGGGCTGACGGCCGGGCACCTGGCGCGGCAACACCTGCGCGCCCCGCCAAAGGCCGAGCGTGGAACTGACAACAGAGCCGAGAACATTGAGCTGATGCAGGACAGGATTGGGCATGGCAATAGAGCTTCAGAATGGGCGAAGGCGCCTAGCTAACCTGCTGCGCCCGCCATGAGCAAGAGGCAGACAGGCCAAGCCGTGGGGTGCGCCCCACCCCAACAGCACAAAACAATGACCCGGCGGTCGGATGAGTCTGAAAAGTGTGCTTCGCGCGCCGCCTTGCATCAGGGATAATCGCCGAGCTTTTTTTGGCCCGGGTTGCCGCTGTTGCGCATCTCTTCCGGGCCTTACCCCCCGCCGCCCACCAGGACGAAACGGGATTCGCGGATACCGCGCCACCGATTGCGCGGATACCGGCCACAAGCCATGGCCCTACGGCCCACAGGTAAACGGATCATCATGACAACACTGAAGGTCTATCAGGATCTCACCCGCCCACAGCTCGTCGAACTCGCCATCCAGCGCAACGAAGGCACGCTCGCCGATACGGGCGCACTTACCGTCAACACCGGTCACCGCACCGGCCGCTCGCCGGCTGACCGTTTCATTGTTGACGAGCCCAGCACCAGCGGCAGCATTCACTGGGGCCCGGTGAACAAGGCCTTCCCCGCCGACAAGTTCAATGCGCTGTGGGATCGCGTGCAGTCGTACATCAGCGAGCGCGACCAGTTCGTGCAGCACCTGCATGTTGGCTCCGATCCGCAGCATTACCTGCCGGTGAAAGTCACCACCGAAACCGCCTGGCACTGCCTGTTCGGCAAAAATCTTTTCATCACCCCCGACACTTACAACGCTGGCAAAAAAGAAGAGTGGCAGGTGATCAATGCCCCCGGCTTCGAATGTGTGCCTGAGCGTGACGGCACCAACTCCGACGGCTGCGTGATTCTCAATTTTGGCGCCCGCAAGGTGCTCATTGCTGGCATGAATTACGCCGGTGAAATGAAAAAAGCGATGTTCTCCGTGCAGAACTTCCTGCTGCCGGGCAACGACGTGCTGTCCATGCACTGCTCCGCGAATGTGGGTGACGATGGTGGTGTTGCGCTGTTCTTCGGCCTCTCCGGCACCGGCAAGACCACCCTCTCCGCCGACCCTGAGCGCTCACTGATCGGTGATGACGAGCACGGCTGGGCCAAGGGCTCCGTGTTCAATATCGAAGGTGGCTGCTACGCCAAGTGCATCGACCTCTCGAAAGAAAACGAACCCGTCATCTGGGATGCCATCAAGTTTGGTGCCGTGCTCGAAAACGTCGTGCTCGACGACAACACCCGCAAGCCGAACTTCAACGACACCAGCCTGACGCAGAACACGCGTGCCGCTTACCCGCTGGAGCACATCGCCAAGCGCGTGGAAATCAATCGTGCGGGCGAGCCCAAGCACGTGATCTTCCTCACCTGCGATCTGTACGGTGTGATGCCGCCAGTAGCCGTGCTCAGCAAGCAGCAGGCCGCTTTCCACTTCCTGTCCGGCTACACCGCGCTGGTGGGCTCGACGGAAATGGGGGCTGGCCCCGGCATCAAGACCACGTTCTCCACTTGCTTCGGCGCGCCATTTTTCCCGCGCCATGCACGTGAATATGCCGACCTGCTGATCAAGCGCATCGAAGAGTTCGATTCGAAAGTGTTCATCGTGTCCACCGGCTGGACCGGCGGCCCGCACGGCACCGGCAAGCGTTTCAGCATCCCGACCACGCGCGCCGTGATTCGCGCCATCCTCACCGGCAAGCTCGATAACGTCGAAACCCAGCACCTCGACATCATGAATCTGGATGTCCCGGTCGCCATCGACGGCGTCGACAGCAAGCTGCTGGTGCCGCGCAACACTTGGGCCGACCCTGAGTTGCACGATACGCGCGCGAAGGAACTGGCCGGCCTGTTCCTGAAAAACTTCGACGAGAAATACGCGGGCGTCGATGCTGCCATCCGTGCAGCCGGCCCCAAAGCCTGATCGTCACGCGGCAAAAGAAAAGGGCGCTTCGGCGCCCTTTTCTTTTGCGATGCAGTGCCTCGATGTCGCGGCTTTTCACTCTTGGCTGGCCGCCAGCATTACTCGATGAAGCGGCTACGCAGGCTTGCACTCGGCAGCATGCAAGTTTCTTTTTCACCAAACCATTTGTAGCGGTTGCGGGCGACATAGCCGTAAAGCGCATCGCGCACTGGCAAAGGCAGGAAGCGCAGCACATAGAACAGCTTCCAGGCGCCATCCAGATGACGCGCGATCTCAAGCGCAGCACGGCTTTTGACATAGGCACGATTGCCCTTCACCAGAATGACCGTGCCCTCCTCGATGGCATGAATACCGACACGGCGCTGGATGGCCTCGCCGGCAGCCGACTGCGCAGCCACAAAGCGGAATTTCCCTGCCCGATCATGCGCATAGATGAAGCGCACGGACGTGGCACACAAATTACAAACCCCATCAAACACGACAATCATCGTCTCGCTGCTCATCCGATTTCTCCTTCCGCTGCTGAAAATGACCACCCCGGCATACCCAGCACCCGGTCACGGCGCCTGCCGGTCGCCGTGAATCCTGCCACAACAAGTCGATTTTACATACAAAATAATCGTTAAATGCGGCTTATTCCAATTTATTCTAATTTAAATACCTATTTTGTATGCAAAATGGCGCGGCCTGTGACTGGCCAACCGGGGTACCAACCCCCTCCCATCGCATATCGGAGACGGATGCTCATGAAAACCACAAGAACCGTACTAATCCTGCTGTCACTACTGGCAGGGCAAGGCTTGGCGCACGCCGCCACCGCCTATGAAACCAAGCTCAGCCAAGAGTTCTGGTACAACCTGCGCAACGACAAAGTCGATGACATGCGCAAATGGACGAGCAAGACCAAAGGTTACCTGCTACTCGGTGGAGCCTTTTCCCCCAACCGGAACCATTTCTACAAAAAGCTGGGCATGGCCGGCATCATGTTTTCGTCCATCAATGGCGGCTCGAACGATTTCCGGCTGAGCACCGCCCCCTACATCGCCGACACACTGACATTCGCAACGCTGGCGCACAAAACGGCGGCTCCCGGCGACGGCTTTTCACAGCGCATGTACCTCACCTACAACTTTCTGGTGATGTCCGTACTCTTCAATGACAAGGCGGGCGTCATGAAGGCCATCGACGATATCGTGGCTGAAGCCAATAAACCGCAATATTCACCCGTGCAAAAGCCGGTTTTTTATGAAGTCCTCGCGACACTGCTGCTAACGGCAAAAGATCCGGCACTCGTGCAGATTGGTGTTGATTATTTCGAGCAGTCGCTAGCCCTGATCCGCAACTGCACGTCGCAAGACTGCGTCGATGCAGCGACACTCGCGCCCTTCTATGAGGTGGTGAACCTGATCTCGATTGGTGAAGGCTACGCCATGCTGAACCTGCCGATGCAAAGCACGGCCTATCTCAACGAGGCGGTTGCGCTCGCCACCGAGAAGAACTGGCCGTACCTGAACCAGTTTCTGGCCTACCGGCAAGGTATTACGGCCAAGTTCAGCACGGCCACACAGGTCACCAATCCTTGGCCAACCGGCTTCAAGAACGAACAACCGTTCCTGTTCAATCATGAAAACGGCTGCCGCTACTGCCATGTCACGCAAACGGTGATTCCGACCCGCTATATGCCCAAGTAATCCTGCCTGAAGCCGAGGAGAGTCTGAGTCGCTCCGCCCGATCGGAAGACGAAGGGCCAGCGCACCAAAATCACGAACATCGATAAGGCTTTCCTGAGCATGACGAAGGGCCAGGCCCGAACGGTCTGGGCGGCTAATACCTGGCGAGCACAGTGACTTCCGGCAGGCTGCACGGGGCGCATAAAGCGCCCCGTTTCTTTTTGACAGGCCGCCGTAGAAACATGGCCCGGAGCTGCCCGTCCCCTCATTGTCCGAAATGTCAGGCGCTTTGTTGCTTTCGGTCAGTGACCCGGACAGATGGCGCCGTATAGTCCGCGGAACTACCTCCCGGAGGCTTGCCTCATGACTGCACCCGCCCCTGCTCCCGTCGCCGCACGGCATCGCCGTCCGCTGGCTCGCCGCGCGCGCCATGTCGCCATCAATGCCCGCGACCGTTTCTTGCGCACCGATACGCTGGTACAGGCGGGACAAACGCCGTTCGAGGTCGTGCAGGACGACGGGCTGGTGACGCTACGCCACTACCTGCCGCTCAACGAAAGCGAAATTGATTTCGATGGAGGCCGCCTCAAGGTGGCGACCGAGCGCCAACGCATGCCACTGGTGATCGTGCCGCCGCTCGCAGTGAACATGACGATTTATGATTTGTTTCCGGACCGTAGCCTGGTGCGCTATTTCCTGGCGCGCGGCTTCGATGTTTATCTGATCGACTGGGGCGTACCCGGCTTCCGCCACACGCATTACACCTTCGAGACCTATGCAGCGCATCTGATGCCGGGCCTCATCTCCGCCGTGCGCGCGCACAGCGGCCAGCAGGAACTGTCATTGCACGGCTGGAGTCTGGGTGGCGTGCTGTCGCTCTGCTACGCCGCACTCACCAAAGATGCCGACATCAAGAACCTCGTGATTCTCGGTGCACCAGTGAACACGCATGCCTCCGGTGCCCTCGGCAAGTTCTACCAGATGGTGAAGCGCAACGCGGAGCGTGTGGAGCGCCGCACCGGTCTGCGCATCCATGATGTGCCGGCACCGATGCTGCACACGCCGGGCTGGATCAACGTGATCAGCTTCAAGTTCACCAACCCGGTGGGCAGCGTACTCGGCTACTGGGATTTGTTGCGCAAGCTGGGCGACCGCGAATTCGTTACTGATCACGCCACACAGTCTGCCTTTCTCGACAACATGGTGGCCTACACCGGCGGCGTGGTGAAAGACATGATCGGCCGGCTGTGGATCGACAACGAACTCTCCACTGGCGTCATGCACATCGCCGGCACCGAGGCGCATCTCGCCGACATCGGGGCAGCGCTGCTTACTATTGGTGGCAAACGCGACACCATGGTGACCCGCCC